>DATJGC010000024.1:0-2776 GCA_035495345.1 Chitinophagaceae bacterium
ATCTCCTTTGTACGGCGTCTTTTGCAGCTCCCACTTACTGCTTACATAGTCTGCCTTTTCTGATACGGCGGGTATTATAAGAGTAAGCACATTCTTTGCGGCATCAAAGGCTGCTGCCAGTGGTTTTGCCAGCAGTGGCGAAAGCCCTATCTTACTCCGGTAATGACCATCGGTGGTAAAGAACAATATACTATCTGTAATGCGTAACCGCTCCGGCGGAACAGGTCCAAAATAATCTGAACTGATATATTGTTGTGCATTGGGTATTGGACGAAAAGGTATGATAACGGTGGTGGACGGCCCCGGTGTAAACATGCCCAGGAGCCATACGGAGAGCAGGCCTTTATCTTTTGTCCAGTCTGCATTGCCCGTATTGCTGATCATATTACTGGTTTCAAAGGCTACCCACTGTAAGCGAGGTGGAATGGCTTGGCCTAGTTTTTCTTCCAGTGCAGGCTTTGTAAGCAGGCGCACCGTTCTTTCAACAGAAAGATTGAAGGTAGTACCGCTGTAATTGACCAGGCTGGCGTTGGCGGCAAAACTGGCACTGCTTTTATCTGCGTGCACCATCCTGTAGGGCATTGTATCTATAAAGGCTGGCACCTGCCAGTGTGCAATGGTAAAGCTGTCGTTCTGTTTAAAATAGATGGAGTATTGGCCACCTTCGGGCCCCATCCAGAAGCGTTCTTCTCCGCCTACCGGGTTGAATTGTTTGCGTTTTTCTTTGGCGGCCAGCAATGAATAATTGAGCCATCCAAAGCTGGTGCCGCTATCGCCTGTGGCGGTGCTGGTCATTACCCTTCCCTGGTATTTGGCAGATAACAACACTTTTCCATTACCGTCTGCACTTATCAATTCTATATTCTCACCGGTTTGTTTTTGCAGGAAGGCGGCATCATACGCATAGCTTCCACGTGAAAGGCTGTCTGCTGCTGCCGGGGGTTTGGAGGATGCAGCATTGGTACAGGAAGAAATGAAACATGCTACCATAGCAGCAAGCCCTACAATAGTGGCTGGTTGTACCGTATTCATTGGCATGTTTCGTTGTAAAATAACCGTTGGCGCAATAGTAAGATATGCTAATATACGCACTCCGGTTTATTTTACCGGGGCCATGGGCAAATTGACACAGGTAATACTGCTATCATTTAACCGCAAGGTTTCTGCTGACGCCCCTGGTATTGGTAATGGTAATGCTGTTTACATTTTTATCAGCCACGCAATAACGTGCAGACTGAGAAAGAAAACTATCGCCAAAATAAAATTCCTGTTTACTGTTGCTGCCATCTTTATAATGCAGTATTGCAAACTGATCATCGTCGTTTACTTTAATAAAAGTTTTCTGCGCTTTCAGTTCAAATAGTTTCATAACATTCCTGTTCTGGGTGGCCGCCACCTGGTAATGGCCATTACTGTTCACTAAACCGCTGAGCGCCTTACCATCTCCCGGAATATACACGCCGCTTTGCAATATGCTCAGGGGAAGGAAGCCGCCCTTGCCGTCTCCTTTCAGCAACAGCCCGTTCAATGCATCCAGCCTGCCGATGGATACTTCCGTTCCAAAATCATTACCGCTGATAAGTACATCCAGTTGGCCATCGTCATCAAAATCACCGCTGAGCATACCGTTAAGCGCGGAGAACTGCGCCTGTTTGGGCAGCGGCAATAAGGTAAACTTTCCGTTGCCATCATTGCGCAGGAAGCATGATTGCAACTGGGTGGCCGTAAGCCGTTGCGCACCCTGCATCATGTCTGGCGTAAAAATGGTTTGCATATTGGCCTCAGCAAACTTTTTATAATCATTGAACCTTTTCTTTAGCGTGGGAATGCGCTCCACAATATCATCTCTTCCAAAAGCAGGGAACTCCTGCAGACTGCCATCTTTTGCGGGCAGGAATAAGGAAGGGATGGGCACATAGCTTCCATTGTGATCAAAGTCTTTTGCCGTCATATGCACCGGCATTGCATCGCTTGCTTTGTACAATGTGTTCAGCCCGGTATTACCGAGAATATAATCTGTTCTGCCGGTATGCCTGAAATCACCCGCAACAATAGAATTCCACCAGCCCGTCTGGCTACTGATGCCGCTGGCAGCACTAACATTCACAAACTTGCCGCCTTCGTTTTTTAAAAAGGTGACCGGCATCCATTCACCTGCCAGCAGGAGATCTACCTGGTTGTCGTTATCAAAATCTGTACAAAGCGCATCGCAAACCATTCCAATATTAATGAGGTCTGGCGCTACAGTAGCAGTAACATCCGTAAACTGCACCCTGCCATCCTTACTGTCATTGCGGTAGATAAAACTGCTCACAGGCTTTGGATAGTTCCATGGGTTTACCCTGCCGGATACAAAAAGATCTAACTTGCCATCATTGTTATAATCCATGGCGCGCACACACAATTTACTGCTGTGGTTAAGCGGCAACGCCAGAGAATCCCTGGTAAAATGACCTTTACCGTCGTTTATATACAGCCTGTCCTGGTAGCTGTTTTCGCCGGCCTTTGCCTTGTAACCGCCACTGGCAATGTATACGTCTTTATGGCCATCTCCGTTAGCGTCGAACAAGAGAATGCCTTCATCTGTAGGGAAACCGGCTTCGTTTGCTTGTATAAAATCTTTTTGTGTAAAACGGCCGCCGGGTTGCTGTAATAATACCTGCGCATGAAAGGTCGGGTTACCGCCTACCAGGATATCATCCAGCCCGTTACCGTCTATATCACCTGCTGCCATGGCGGGGTTATACTGAGATAACTTATGGGGCAGGGTGGTCTG
>DATJGC010000025.1:0-10096 GCA_035495345.1 Chitinophagaceae bacterium
ATCAATGCCGTTAGAAGAGCCTACCCAGATATTCCCCTCCCTGTCTTCCATTAATTCAGAAATATAGAAGGCATGTACAGAATTGGGGCTATAGGCTTTGTAATGATAAAAGCTGTTTTTGTTGCGGTCTAACCGTGTTAATCCGCCGGAGAAAGTGCCTACCCAGAGATTGCGCTGGCTGTCTTCCATTATTTCAAAAACACGGTCGTCTGGCAGGCTGCTGCTGTCTGCAGGATTGTAACGGTAATGGGTAAACGTTTTCCCGTCGAAGCAATCCATCCCGCCAAAGTAAGTGCCTATCCATAGTTTTCCGTCACGGTCTATATGCAGGGTAACAATAACATCGTTAGAAAGGCTGTTGCTATTGCCGGCCTTGTGCTGGTACTGGGTAAAGCTTTCTTTGCTGCGGTTGTAGCAGATAAGTCCGCCCCCGTTGGTACCAATCCAGATATTGCCTTTGGCGTCTTCTGCAAAGTCGTTGATATCATTAAACTGCAGGCTGGCTTTGTCTGCAGGGTTGTTGCGTAATAGCGGAAACTTAATGATGTTGCTATGGAAATAACTAACGCCATGTTTATAGGTGCCAATCCAGATAAAACCTTCTGCATCTTTATAGCTGGTGCTGATACTGTTTTCTGCCAGGCTCTTACTGTCTTGTGTATTGTTGAGCAGGTACTGCATGGTAAGATTGTTCTTGTTAAAAACATTTACCCCGCCATGGTCTGTACTTATCCAGATATTGTTGTCGTTGTCTTGCAGCACGCCCACCACAATATTATTATTGAGGCGATAGCGCGGATGGTCTTTATCAATGATCTCCAACGCGCCCGTGCCGGGCACAAAATGAAACACGCCCCTTGCGCCCGCGGCGATATACAACCATAATTCTTCCTGCGCATCTGTAAAAAGGGCGTAGTTCAGCAATTCCCTGTTCATTTTGTTTGCGAGGGCATCAGCGGTGAAGAGCAGTTTACCGCTGCGGTCGTCTATTTTCTCCAGCAGGCCATTGGTATGCACAAGCCAGAGACCCCCGGCACCATTGTGTGCAAAAGAAGAAAGCGGCGCAGCGCCCTGCGGCAATTGGTATACCAGCACCGCGGCCTTGCTACCATCTGTGTAACGATAAATGTATTGCCCGTTCAGCAATAACCAGCAATGGCCTTGCTTATCACGCAACATGCTGGTGATGGGCAGTAATGGCAATGAAAGCTGTTTCATGTTGGCCGCCATATTGCGGTCAACCGTCTCCGTTACAGGGTCCAGTACATTCATACCATTGTGCGTATCTACCCATATTTTTTTGTCAGGTCCTTCAAAAATGCGCTGGATATAATTATCGCTGAGGCTTACGGTATCACGCGGATTATACCTGAATATTTTAAACTGGTAACCATCGTAACGGTTTAAACCAGACATGGTGGCAAACCATAAGAATCCCCTGCTGTCTTTTACAATGCCTTTTACCTGGTTATTGGAAAGCCCCTGGCTGATATCTATGCGGTTGAACTGGTAGGCGGGATGCTGTGCTATGGCAGCAGCCTGCGCCAGCAGCAGGAGGATCAGCATTGAATAGAGGGCAAATTTCATTGTGGCAGCGCGCAAACCTTAGAAGTAAGTAGTGAATGCGTTGTAAATATATATTTTTCTACATGGATTACGGAATGGCAAAACCGGTTGCTGCAATTGCCATCTTGTTAGCGAGAAGCAGGTAGTTTGCAGGCTTTCACCAGCATTACTGTTTTTCTTTCCAGACGTAATACAATACACCATTATGGTCATCCGTGAAAAAGAAGGATTGGCGGTCGTTCATCAGCACATCGCATGGTCGTCCTTTTCGGTCTGCTTCGGTTTTGCCTGTGAGAAATCCCGTTACCACCGCCACGTAATTGTTGCCGCCGTTTACTTTCACAATAGCATTGCCTCTTTCTCGCCATACGCTGGTGCTGCCATGCAATGCCACCAGCAAGGCGTTATTTAATTGCGGATCGTCAAAAGCTTTGAAATAAGCAAGCCCCAATGGCGCTGAATGCGCTTTAAAACCGGCAAAGGCCGTGGGTGGCATGGGAGGTATAGCAATATGCTGTGCAACGGCACTGTCCTGCATTTGCACATCTGGATAAACCTGTTGTTGATACTGATAAAAGTAGGGCCAATGATAGATTTTTCCCTGCTCTACTGTCTGCAAAAGATCCTCCGGCTTGTCCGGGCCGATGAGGTCGCGGCCCATCGACGTAGCCCAGAGCTGGTTGCCCATCCATAAAATACCCACCGCATTGCGAAGACCCGAAGCAAAAATTTGCTGGTCGCTGCCATCGGGGTTCATCTGCAAAATGGTAGCGCGTACGGGTTCTTTCTCAATACAGGCATTGCAGCTGCTACCCACACTCACATACAGTTTGTCATTATGAAAAGCAATGCTTCTCGTCAGGTGCCAGCCGCCGTATTTGTAAGAAAGCCCGTAATCAGGAAAGGTTGCAATCACCTGGGGATTGCCGGTAGGCATCGTGTCTCCTGCTACATAACGGTAACGCACAAGCTGACTCGTTTCTGCTACATACAAATAGGAGGAATCGCCCTTAACATAAAATACAGCCTGGTTAGGATTATGCAAATGATGGAGGAAAGTGCGGGTTGTTTTAAACTGATGCAATGAATCATCCCAGTCAGTAAAACTATAGACGACACCCTTCCTGTTATCGCTTTTATCATACATGCCCGTTGCAAAAAGGCGTCCATCCGGGCTCTTCGTTAGAAAACGAAGCCTTGGCAATCCCTCCGCGGCAACGCTGATGCCATAGCCTTTGGGGATACTGAGATCCAAGTCAATGCCTTTAGTAAGCACAATATGATGTTTTACCAACGTGAAAGCGGTTGTATCAAGGTTAAGACGGGTATCAGTACTGTCCACTACAGCATTGTCCTCTTTTTTGTAGACAGGCTCAACGGCCGCCTTGTCTGCAGCAGCTGCTGAGTCGGTCTTTGTTGCTGTATCGGTTGAACCGTTATTGCACGAGAAGCAAAACAAAAAACCCAGTAAATACAATAACCGGGTGAAGAGAAAACTGTACGATATAACAGATCTAATTGGGTGCGGTAGGTTCAAGGCTACGGGCATGTGAAGGCAGATTTGTGGTTAAATATACAATTCCGTACTGCGCAGTTAAGGTGCCATCAAAAAAAAATCCCGCCTTGTGGCAGGATTTCTTTTTTAACTATTCAATGCTCATTTGTACATGTCTTCTTTCAATTGTTTTACGCGCTCATCGGCCAGGTATTCATCAAAGGTGGTGAGGCGATCAATGATGCCCCTTGGTGTCAGTTCTATAATGCGGTTGGCCGTTGTCTGCATAAAGGTGTGGTCATGACTGGTCAGCAGCACAATGCCTTTAAACTCGCTGATGTTTTCATTAAAGCTCTGGATGCTCTCAAGATCAAGGTGGTTGGTTGGCTGATCCAGTATCACCACGTTGGGGTTTTGCAACATCATCCGGCTCAGCATACAACGTACTTTCTCTCCCCCGCTGAGTACACCGGTTTTTTTCAGCACATCATCACCGCTGAACAGCATCTTACCCAAAAAGCCGCGTAGAAAAGGCTCATCGGCATCAGTAACATGGGGCGGCACGTATTGGCGTAACCAGTCCATCAGCGACATATTATTCTGAAAGTACTGGCTGTTCTCCACCGGCAGGTAGGCCTTGGTAACGGTGGTACCCCACTCGTACTTACCCTTGTCTGCGGTTACTTCGCCATTAATTATATTGAAGAAAGCGGTTACTGCCAGTGCATCCCTGCTAAGGATGGCTATCTTATCGCCCTTGTTTACGGTGAAGCTAACATCATTGAACAAGACGCGACCGTCTACCGACTTGCCCAGCTTTTCTACATTCAGTATCTGGTTGCCCACATCTCTCAATGGCTGAAAGATAATACCGGGGTATTTGCGGTTACTGGGCTCAATCTCTTCAATGGTAAGTTTTTCCAGTGCTTTTTTACGTGAGGTAGCCTGTTTGCTCTTGGAAGCATTAGCGCTGAAACGGGCAATGAAGTCGAGCAATGCCTGCCGCTTCTCTTCGGTCTTCTTGTTCTTCTCACCCATCTGGCGGGAAGCCAGTTGTGAAGAGCCGTACCAGAAACTATAGTTACCGGTAAACACTTTTATTTTAGAGCGGTCTACGTCTGCCACATGCGTACATACTGAGTCAAGAAAGTGACGGTCGTGACTTACCACCAGCACAATGTTTTCATAATCTGCCAGGAAGTTTTCCAGCCAGCCGATGGTTTCAATATCAAGACCGTTGGTAGGCTCATCCAGGAGCAGGATATCAGGATTGCCGAAAAGAGATTGTGCCAGCAGCACACGCAGTTTCAGGTTGCCGGGTATATCTTTCATGAGCGCCTGGTGAAATTCTTCGCCCACGCCCAGTTCACTCAACAGGGTGGCAGCATCACTGTCTGCGGTATAGCCACCCATTTCTCCAAATTCTCCTTCCAGCTCTGCGGCCTTCATACCATCTTCTTCGGTAAAATCTGCCAGGGCATAAATCTTCTCACGCTCCTGCATAATTTTCCAGAGGCTTGAATGCCCCATCATTACAGTATTCAGCACGGTGTATTCATCAAACTCAAACTGGTTTTGCTTTAATACCGCCAGGCGCTCGCCGGGGGTAATTTCCACGTTTCCTTTATTGGGTTCAATATCTCCGCTGAGTATTTTAAGAAAGGTACTTTTGCCTGCACCGTTGGCGCCGATAACGCCGTAGCAGTTCCCTTTTACAAAGTTGATATTTACTTCATCAAATAAGACCCGCTTACCATAGGCCAGGGTTATATTTCTTGCGCTGATCATTGTTGCTCCTGCTTTTTTTTGAAGTTGCAAAGGTACGAATAAAGTGCTAAGTATCCCGGATAGAGGGCGTATTTGACACAGGGATGCCGCTGCCCCTTGATGTTCCAAAAAATAACTCCCGCCTGGGGGGCGGGAGCAAAATGCGTTGCCGCATGGCAAACTGCCTTCACAGGATGCTGAACGGGTGATCAAAAATATCATCATCATCCCTGCCCATTATCTTTTTTACTATTTTCCGAAGAATAAATTGTAGTTGTTTCATACCTACTCTTTTTTAAACAGTTAAAAAGAAAACCCCGCGTTGCAGGGCAACGCAGGGTTTGTTATTTCTATCAGCCTGGCTGCCCGATTGAATACCGGACTTACCATTGATGATGTTTTGCGGATGATTAATAACCCATACCGCCCATGTCTGGTGCGCCATGGCTATGAGGCGCTTCTTCTTTCTTAGGCCTGTCTGCCACTACACATTCTGTAGTTAAGAGCATACCTGCAATAGAAGCAGCATTCTCAAGAGCAATGCGGGTTACCTTGGTGGGGTCAATAACACCGGCCTTCAGTAAGTTTTCATATACTTCAGTGCGGGCATTGAAACCAAAGTCTGCTTTGCCTTCTTTGATTTTTTGTACAACGATAGAACCTTCAATACCGCTGTTGATAACAATCTGGCGAAGGGGTTCTTCAATGGCTCTTTTTACGATAGCGATACCAGTGGTTTCATCTTCGTTAGCGCCTTTGAATTTTTCCAGTGCTTCAGTTGCACGGATGAAAGAAACGCCACCGCCTGGTACAATACCTTCTTCAACGGCTGCTCTTGTAGCGTGTAAAGCATCGTCTACACGGTCTTTCTTTTCTTTCATTTCTACTTCAGTAGCAGCACCAATGTACAATACAGCCACACCACCGCTTAATTTAGCCAGGCGTTCCTGTAATTTTTCTTTATCGTAATCAGAAGTAGTGTTTTCAACCTGTGCCTTGATCTGGTTAACACGTGAAGTGATATCGGCTTTCTTGCCTTTACCGCCCACAACAATGGTGTTGTCTTTATCGATGGTGATAGAAGCAGCCTGTCCGAGAGAGTTCAGGTCAGCAGCTTCCAGTTTGTAACCAAGGTCTTCGCTGATAACGGTACCTGCAGTGAGGATAGCGATATCCTGCAGCATTTCCTTGCGACGGTCGCCAAAGCCAGGAGCTTTTACAGCAGCCACTTTCAGTGTACCACGGAGTTTGTTTACAACCAGGGTAGCCAGTGCTTCGCCTTCAAGATCTTCGGCAATGATAACCAGCGGACGACCGCTCTGGGCTACTTTTTCAAGTATATGAAGAATGTCTTTCATTGCAGAGATCTTCTTATCATAGATAAGAATGTAAGGGTTCTGCAATTCAGCTTCCATTTTTTCGCTGTTGGTTACAAAGTAAGGAGAGATATAACCACGGTCGAACTGCATACCTTCTACTACATCAACGGTAGTATCAGTACCTTTTGCTTCTTCCACGGTGATAACACCTTCTTTACCTACTTTGGCAAATGCTTCTGCAATCAGTTTACCAATGGTTTCATCATTGTTGGCAGAGATAGAAGCTACCTGCTGGATCTTCTTGCTGTCGTTGCCAATGGTTTGAGATTGTGCCTTTAAGTTTTCAACAACTTTGGCAACGGCTTTATCAATACCGCGTTTCAAATCCATAGGGTTTGCGCCGGCGGCCACATTTTTAAGACCTTCGCTGATAATAGCCTGTGCAAGAACGGTGGCAGTTGTAGTACCATCACCTGCAATATCAGCAGTTTTGGAAGCTACTTCTTTTACCATCTGGGCGCCCATATTTTCAATGGGGTCTTCCAGTTCAATTTCCTTAGCCACTGTAACACCATCTTTTGTTACTGCTGGTGCACCAAATTTTTTCTCAATTACCACGTTGCGGCCTTTTGGTCCGAGGGTAACTTTTACCGCGTTGGCGAGAATGTCAACGCCTTTCTTCATCTTGTTTCTTGCTTCAATGTCGAAGAAAATCTGTTTTGCCATAATTATCAGGTTTACCCTTATCCGGGTGGAGGACAAGGAATGTTCAATAATGAGTGATAGTAAATCTTGTTGTTAAATCTGCAAAGCCGCTGGGCTATTGCTTAAACGATTGCCAGGATATCGCTTTCGCGCATGATGAGCAACTCTTCGCCTTCCACGGTTAATTCAGTACCGGCATATTTACCATATAATACGGTGTCGCCAATTTTTACTGTAACGGGTTCATCTTTTTTGCCCGGACCTGCGGCTACTACGGTTCCGCGCTGCGGCTTTTCTTTTGCTGTGTCTGGGATGATGATGCCACCGGCTGTCTTTTCTTCAGCCTTTGCTGGACGAACGATTACCCTGTCGTGCAATGGGGTAACATTGAGATTCTTGGCCATATGCGTTGATTTTTTTGTTTTTGGTGAGAAATTTCTAATGGCGTGCAAAGCTAAACGAATTTCATACCAAAGGAAACAAAATCTCAAAAACAGGAATTCTTGGCAGTTAACGGGTTGTTGTTGGCAGTCTGCTTCCGTGCGCCTGTAGCCACCTTTGCCAATTTTTCATTTTTGGCAGGCCGCTCCGCCCGCGTTGCGCTGCACCATACCTACAAAGAACAGTTCCAAAAAGGCTGCGCTAAAACGCATCATTGGGCTTACTGTCTCGCGGGTAATCCCTATCTTCGCAGCCTCAAAAACAAGTTCTTGGCATAACTATGATCAGCAGAAGAAATATCCGGGTAAAAGTGATGCAAACACTTTATTCCGCAGAGACCGCACAAGGAGAGATGAAGCCCGGCGAACCGTTGAACATCCTGCAAAAGCATTTTGATCAAACCCGGGGATTACTGGTGTACCTGGTATATGTATTAACAGAGATTGCCCGTTATGCCGAAACAGACGCCCGCAAAAAAGCTTCTAAACACCTGCCCACCGAAGCAGACCTGAACATCAACATCAAACTGGCAGGCAATGAACTGCTCTGGAAACTGCTGGAAGACCCCTCCTACCAAAAGGCTTTAAAAGAAGACCGGCCAGACCTGCTGGCAGACCCCGAAGCCATCCGCAAATTATACCTGGAGCTGGCGCTTACGCCAGAGTACAAGACCTATATAAATGAGCAAAGCCGTGATACCAGGTCAGAAAAGCAAATGCTGGAGTTTATTCTTGGCACCCTCATGCTGCCCAATGAAAACTTTGTGGCGCAGGTAGAAGAAATCTTTACCAACTGGGATGATGATTGTGATGTTATCAACCAGCTCATTGTAAGCTGGCTGCAAAAACCGGGTGCGTTCAGCTTCATGGAAATCATCAGCAAAGACAAGATCATCTTTGCCAAAGAACTGCTGCAAACGGTTACCGAGAAGAAAGAGATTACGATGGACCTGATAAAACCCAAGCTGAAGAATTGGGATCCGGACAGGATTGCCGTGCTGGACATGATTCTTATGCAGATGGGTGTTTGTGAATTTTTATTTTTTGAGACCATTCCGCCCAAGGTTACCATCAATGAATACATAGACCTGGCAAAAGAATACAGCACGCCGCAAAGCGGTCAGTTTGTAAATGGCATACTGGATAATATCCACAAAGATTTACTGAAAGGCGACCAGATGCACAAAGTTTCCTTTGTCAAAAAAAAGTAGGTACCCAATTACTACATTTGCAAAAACGAACAGCATGAAATACTTCGTCATTTTGTTGGCAATGGCATTCAGCATCATCAGTTGTAATGGCCCGGTAAAGAAAGAGGTAAAGGAGCCTACCGTGGCTGCCAGTCCGCTGCCAGAAGATAAAGAGAAGAAAGACACTGCCAATTTTACCACCATGGAATGGATAGATTCCGTAAAAGATTATGGTAAAATTATGGAAGGTCAGAAGCTGGAAGTAGCCTTCCGGTTCCGCAATACCGGCACACGCCCGCTGGTAATAGAAAGTGTACACCCCAGCTGCGGATGCACCGTTGCTGATCCGCCCAAAGAACCAATTGCACCGGGCGCCGAAGGAGAAATCAAAGGTTCTTTCGACAGCAATGGAAAAAGTGGCCAGCAGCATAAAACCATTGAAGTAAATGCCAACACGAGGTACAGGCAAGACCATGAAGTAAGTTTCACGGTAGACGTGCAGAAAAAATCTTAAGTGGTATAGCAGCGAGGGCCGTTGCCCAAACCAAACCCATCACAAGCATTACAATAACTATAAAGCAATACAATGACAAACGCAATGATTCTTTTACAGGCAGGCTCGCAGAATCCTACTTCCATGATGTTTATACTGGGCGCAATGATATTGGTGTTCTGGTTGTTTATGATTCGGCCGCAGGCAAAAAAAGCCAAGCAGGCAAAAGAATTTCAGCAAAATTTACAGAAGGGCGCCAAGGTGGTTACCATTGCGGGTATACATGGCACCATCAATAAGGTAAACGAAGACAATACCATTATGCTGGAAACCAGTCCTGGCAGCTATATGAAAATTGAAAAAAGCGCTATCAGCATCGAGTGGAGCCAGGCCTTGAATAAGCCCGCGGAGTTGGCGAAGTAGTTTAAGTCAAAATTCAAAAAGCTTTTGCTGGGGAGGCAAGTCAAAATTCAAAAGTAAAAAGTAAAAAAGCTTTTGCTGGGTTGGTTGCACGCGGCGTTCGGTTTGCCGGGATTAGATAACCGAAGTCTAAGCATTTTATTACAAGACCAAGCTGTTGCAAGACTTCGGTTATCTTGGGCGACGTGAAACAGGCAACGCAAAAGAACTGAAGACTGAAAATGCTACACTGCAAACTGAACGAAGCAAAAGAACTGCAAACTCCAAACTGAAAACTGCAAACTGAACTCAGCACTAACTCCCGCTATGACATTACGCGTTGGCATCACTGGTGGAATGGGTAGCGGTAAAACAACCGTGTCTGCCATCTTTGCTACGCTCGGCGTACCCGTCTACCAGGCAGATGATGCCGCCAAAAGGTTGATGAATGAAGACCCCCGGCTTCAGCAAGCCATTATTGCCGCCTTCGGCGAAGCCATGTACGCAAATGGTATGCTCAACCGCTCCCTGCTGGCCAGCGCTGTTTTCAGTCACCCCGAGAAGCTGGCCCAACTCAATGCACTCGTTCACCCCGTTACCATTAACGATGCAGAACAATGGATGCTTCGCCAAACAACGCCCTATGCCATCAAGGAAGCTGCCATTCTCTTTGAAAGCGGCGCACAGCGTTACCTGGATTTTATCATTGGTGTATATGCACC
>DATJGC010000026.1:0-3653 GCA_035495345.1 Chitinophagaceae bacterium
TCTTTCAATGATGGCGGAGATTGGCAGCCCCTCCGCTTAAACATGCCCGCTACGTCTATCCGCGACCTGGTAATAAAGGACAATGATATAGTAGTAGGCACACATGGCCGCAGCTTCTGGATACTGGATGATATTGTTCCGCTGCGCGACCTGGCGCGTAAAAACGTACAGGCATCAGCGTTATACAGCCTGGCGCCCGCCTACCGCGTGCGCTGGAATATGAACACTGATACGCCACTGCCGCAGGAAGTGCCTGCCGGCGAAAACCCGCCTGATGGCGCTATTATTGATTATACGCTGGAGAAAGACATGGATGCCCCGGTTACCTTACAAATTAAGGATAGCAGCGGCCAGCTGGTATGCCAGTTTTCCAGTGCGGATAAGCCTTATGATTTGCCGCCGGTAAATATTCCGCTGTACTGGATAAGGCCGCAACAAATCCTTTCTTCCACCAAAGGTGCGCACCGCTTTATCTGGAACCTGCACTGGCAGCCATTGCCCCTGCCGGTGAGTTATTCCATTGCGGCTGTTTATGGGCAAACGCCCCCCAATACAACCTCACCCTGGGTTATGCCGGGCAGGTACCAGGTAATACTTAATGCTGGTGCCAAAACCTATACGCAGCCCTTGCTAGTGGTAATGGATCCGCGGGTAAAAACGAGTAAAGCTGATCTGCAAACGCAATTTGCGCTTAGCCATCAGTGTTATACCATGGCCCGGCAATGCATTGCCTTGCAGGCGAAGATGGATACGGTACAGCAGCAGGCAACGAAGTTATCAGCCACCGCTAGCGGTGCACTGGCAGACAGCCTGCAGGCCCTGAAAAATGCTATTGCTCTGCTGCAGGAAGGCGGAAGAGATAGCAAGCGCCTGGCATTGGCCGCCGTGCAAAGCAATGCTTTGGGGCTGATGGCCATCTTGCAGGAAAGCGATAGCCCTGTTACCACGCAGGCAAGGGAAGCAATCAGCAGCCTGCTGCAACAATGGAAAGCGGTGAATGCAGCCTGCGATAAAATATTGCAGGGGCAGGTGAGCAATATCAACAAGCAATTAGCGCAACAGCAAAGAGAAAAAATAATTTTATAAATTACCGTTTTAAATCTACCCACTTTGACAAAACTTCTTTTCAGCCTGGTGTTCATTGTCTCCGCTGTAGCTGCAACGGCGCAGCCCAAACAGGCAAGCTCAGCCGGCAATGTTGATTCTGTGTTCTTTTCCACTACGCATTACCGTCAGGCCGGCCCTTTCCGGGGCGGGCGCAGTGCAGCCGTAGCAGGCAGTTATAAAAACAAGAACACTTTCTTTTTTGGCGCCACCGGTGGTGGCGTCTGGAAAACAACAGATGCGGGGGTTAATTGGAAGAATATAACCGACAAATATTTTGGCGGCACCATTGGTGCAGTGGCCGTTGCGCCGAGCGATGAGTCGGTCATTTATGTAGGCGAAGGCGAAAATTCACTGCGCGGCAATGTATCAGAAGGGTTGGAAGGCATCTGGCGCAGCAATGACGGCGGAAGAACCTGGAAGAACATTGGCTTAAAGGAAGCAAGACATATCATCCGCATTATTATTGATCCAAAAGACCCCAACACGGTATGGGTGGCAGCAATCGGTCACCTGTTTGGCCCCAATGCAGACAGGGGTGTATTTAAAACAACTGATGGCGGAAAAACATGGAAGCGAACGCTCTTTGTAAACAATGATACGGGTTGCTCAGACCTTGTAATGGAGCCGGGTAATCCGGGTACTTTTTATGCAGGTATGTGGCGCGTACGTCGCACACCCTATAGTATGGAAAGCGGTGGTGATGGAAGCGGGCTGTACAAGAGTACCGATGGCGGAGAAACCTGGAAAATGCTGAGCAATAAAAAAGGATTGCCAGCGGGTACCTGGGGCATTGTAGCGGTAGCGGTGGCACCCAGCAATACAGACAAAATTTATGCGCTGATTGAAAATGCAAAAGGAGGGTTGTTTGTAAGCGAGGATGCCGGCGAAAGCTGGACGCTCACTTCCAGCGATAATAATATCCGTCAGCGGGCCTGGTACTATAACAAAGTATATGTTGACCCCTCAAATGAAGATCTGGTGTATTGTCCAAACGTTGAATTCATGCGCAGCACAGATGGTGGCAAAACGTTTAAGAGCATGGCTACACCGCATGGAGACCATCATGATCTTTGGATAGACCCGGAAGATGGTAAACGTATGATAGTAGCAGATGATGGCGGCGCGCAAATCAGTTTTGATGCTGCGCAGAACTGGAGTACGCTGAACAACCAGCCCACGGCGCAAATCTATCGCGTAAGCACAGACAATGCATTTCCTTATCGCATACTGGGTGCACAGCAGGACAATTCAACCATAAGAATGAAAAGCAGGACCAGCAACCCGGCCGGTATTACACAACAGGATTGGGAACCAACAGCAGGTGCGGAGAGCGGCTATGTGGTGGCCGACCCTTTAAACCCAGATATTGTATATGGCGGCAATTATGGCGGGTATATTTCAAGGTTAAACCATATCACCGGTGAAAACCGCGCCATCAATGTATGGCCCGATAACCCGATGGGTGCCGGTGCCGACGTACAGAAATACCGTTTTCAGTGGAACTTCCCTATCTTCTTTTCGCCCAATAACCCAAAGCGTTTATACGTTGCCGGTAACCATCTTTTTGTTACGGAGAACGAAGGGCAAAGTTGGGAAACAATCAGCCCCGATCTCACTACCAACGAGAAAGCAAAGCAGGCTTCCAGTGGTGGCCCGATAACAAAAGACAATACATCCGTAGAGTACTATTGTACCATTTTTACGGCGGCGGAATCAGCACTGGAAAAAGATCTTTTATGGACAGGCAGTGATGATGGGCTTATCTATATCAGTAAAGATGCGGGTAAGAACTGGAAGAATGTAACACCGCCCGCGGCAGGAAAGTACATGATGTGGAACTGTATTGAGACGGACCCTTTCAGGAAAGGGACGGCTTATTTTGTGGGCACAAAATACAAACTGGATGATTTTACGCCTTATATTTTTAAGACCGAAGACTATGGCAATAGCTGGAAACTGATTACTGCGGGCATCAATAAAATGCATTTTACGCGCACTTTACGGGCCGATAAAAAAAGGCCCGGTCTTTTATATGCAGGCACGGAGTACGGTATGTACATTTCTTATGATGATGGCAATAGCTGGAAATCTTTCCAGTTGAACCTGCCCATTGTGCCGGTAACCGATCTCACCATTAAGAACAATGATCTTATTGTGGCAACTCAGGGGCGTGCGTTTTGGGTGATTGATGATCTTACCATGGTACAGCAACGCGCCGACCTGCTGCCGCGGCAGAACCTTACTGTTTTTCCTGTAAACGATGCATACCGTACGGATGGCAGCGGCGGTACGCGCCGTCCACGCAGAAAACAGGTAGTACAGAACGCGGGTGAAAATCCGCTCACCGGAGTTGTATTTAATTATTACCTCGCAAAGGCGGCAGACTCCAATGCCGTTTCCATCAGCATCTTTGATAAAACCGGCAAGCCGGTAAAGACATTTAGCAAAACGGCAAAGGAAGCAGCCGATAAGATAGATTTCAACCAGGGCATGAACCAGTTTAGCTGGGACATGTTGTATCCGCCGGGTGAAACTGTAGAAGGCCT
>DATJGC010000027.1:0-11494 GCA_035495345.1 Chitinophagaceae bacterium
TTTATTGAAACACTGGAAGACTGTGAACTACTGCTATTGCACCCTGATAGCAAGGAACAGCTGCTCGCCCGGCTGCCCCAACTGGAAAAGATGTTTCGTTTGATGGTGCAACGCAACCTGGCTGTTTTACAATCGCGCCTCTTCAGCACCATTGCTACAGACGCCACAGCAAAATACCTGGCCTTTATAGAACGATACCCCGATATTCCGCAGCGGGTGGCACAACACTACATCGCCTCTTACCTGGGCATTTCTCCTGAATTTCTTAGCAAGATCCGTACAAGACTGGCAAAGAAATAGGCTTTGGCCAACTCTTGCCGCTAAAAGGACATGTTTTCTTGTCCTGGTTCAATGTTTTTTCACCCGCCAAAGGGGACATTTGTGGTACAAAAACAAACTATATGAACAATCAAATACTTGGTCTCCATCATATCACCGCCATTGCCAACAATGCGCAAGCCAATTTTGCCTTCTACACAAAGGTGCTTGGCCTGCGCATGGTAAAGAAGACGGTAAACTTTGACGACCCCGGCACCTACCATTTTTATTACGGTAATGAAACGGGTGAACCCGGTACTATTCTTACCTTTTTTCCGTGGGAAGGTATTGGCCCCGGTAGAAATGGTACCGGAATGGCAACAGACATTCGTTACGCCGTACCCCAGGGCAGCCTGCCGTTTTGGGCAGCAAGGTTTAAAGAACAAAACGTGTTGCAGCAACCCATTGCTGAAGTTTTTGGCAGTCCTTCATTGTCATTCCAGGATCCCGATGGATTGCAACTCACTTTGGTAGAAGCCTCCAATGATAAACGTACACCCTGGATCACCGATGCCGTTGGCATTGAAACTGCCACGCGCGGTTTTCATAGCGTGGAATTATCATTGAAAGATAGTAAGGCAACTGCCAGCGTGCTCACTGATTTGCTGGGCTACCAATTAATACAATCTGAAGGCAAACGGCATCGCTTTGCTACCAGCAGTGTTGATACCGCTTCCATCATAGATATTTTGGAGATACCGGAGGGCAGGGCCGGAGTATCCGCAGCAGGTACCAACCACCATATTGCCTTCAGGGTAAAAGACGAAGAAGTGCAGATGGCCATTCGTGAAAAGATTCTGTCCAAAGGCCTGAATATAACGCCGAAGATCAACCGTGATTACTTTTATTCACTGTACTTCAGGGAACCCGGTGGTGTACTTTTTGAAATTGCCACTGACAACCCGGGTTTTGCAGTAGACGAGCCGGTAGACCAGTTGGGCAGCAGCCTTCGTTTGCCTAAACAATATGAGCCTGCCAGGGCAAAAATTGAAGCAGAATTGCCTAAATTGAACTGATTCTTTCATCTTCTTAAACGCACTGTATGGGAAAACTGATAAAAGGACTGCACCATGTTACCGCCATTGCCTCCAATGCACAGGAAAATATCAATTTCTATGGTGGTATACTAGGGATAAGGCTGGTAAAAAAGACGGTAAACTTTGATGCATCAGAAGTCTATCATTTTTATTATGGCGATGAGCTCGGCCATGCCGGTACCATTCTGACCTTTTTTCCGTACCAGGGCCTTACCCATGGGCGGCACGGTAAGGGTATGCTGAATACAACCGCTTTCTCGGTGCCGGCTGCGTCCATGAATTACTGGATGGAACGGCTAAAAAAATTCAACGTACCCTTTAAGTTGCCACAGGAAAGATTTGACGGTGAAGCCGTGTTGTATTTTGAAGACCCAGACGGGTTGGGACTGGAGCTGGTTTTTAATGATCACGACCAGCGGCAGGGATTTGGCGGGGGGCATATACCGCAGGAACATGCCATCAGGGGATTGTACAATGTAGAAATATGGGAAGAAGGCTATGAACGCACCGCTGCCCTGCTAACCGAACAAATGGATCATGTACTGATTGCAGAAAAGAGCAACCGGTTCAGGTTTGCAGCCACCAATAGTCCGGGCAATTATGTAGACATACTTTGCTCACCTGATAGCATGAAAGGTCTTGCAGGCAGTGGCACCGTACACCATCTCGCTTTCAGCACGCCAAACGCAGAAACGCAACTGGCGGTTCGGCAGAAAATATTGCAGCGTATGTTAAACAGCACCCCGGTACTGGACAGGCAGTATTTTACGTCTATCTATTTCCGTGAGCCTGGCGGTGTATTGTTTGAAGTGGCTACCGAAGGGCCCGGCTTTACCGTTGATGAACCCGCCGGCGCGCTGGGTGAAGCATTGCAGCTACCGCCACAATTTGAAAGCCGGCGGCCCGCATTACAGCAAGCCCTTACACCCATTGTGATGGATTTTACAAACTATAAATAATTGTATGCACAACTATAAAGTAATAAAGGCAGGAATGCCATTGAACAAAGCAACAAAGGCGCTGGTCATGCTCCATGGCAGGGGTGGCAGCGCAGAAGATATATTATCGCTGTCTGCTCACCTGGCAGTAAAAGATTTTGCATTGCTGGCCCCGCAGGCCACCGGTAATAGCTGGTACCCGCTATCTTTTTTGGCAAAGCCGGCAGACAATGAACCCTGGTTATCTTCTGCTATAGATACCGTGGGTAAAACCGTGGCTGAAATTACTGCTGCCGGCATTGCTGCGGAGAATATCTATTTTATGGGCTTTTCTCAGGGCGCCTGTTTAACATTGGAATATGTTGCCCGTGATGCCCAACGCTATGGTGGCGTGGTAGCGTTTACCGGTGGACTGATTGGCGATAAAATTTACCCGGCCCATTACAAAGGTGATTTTAAGGAAACACCGGTGTTTATTGGCAGCAGCAACCCAGACCCGCATGTGCCGGTGGAGCGTGTTTATGCCAGCGCCAATATTTTGCGTGATATGCATGCGGCCGTAACTGAGAAAGTGTACGCGCAGATGGGTCATACCATTAACCAGGATGAAGTGGAACAGGCCAACCGCTGGGTATTTGCAGCCGGTACTACGGCTAACAACAAAGAGTAAGTATTTCGTATATTCATCAGCGTTATACCGGCAGGGCAGCTAACTGGTTCCTGATAGCCGCCAGGTCTGCCGGCAGGTTTACGCGGTAATCATCCAGCTTTACCATACTCAAAAAATCATTGGAGAATACGTCGGCCATTTGTTTAGACAGCAGCACGCTGCGCATATTCTTCCACTCATCATCCGCGTCTCCGTACATGATGTCTACCAGGTTTGGAAAAGACCAGGGCCCATTCTTGCCCCAGTGCAGCGTAAATGCTATGCCTGCCGCTTTAAATGTTTTTACCACCTCTGCCAGAAATGGTTCAAGTCCAATCATGTTGGCGTTGGCCTCCCACGGAATACCGTCTACTTCCAGCACACAGGTAACCGGAAACTTGGTAAATGCCAGTGTGGCTTCAGATCCTTTTACAAAACGCATGGAAAGAATACCCGGTATGGGCCCCAGTGTGTTCATGAGGCCGGTAAAAAGCTCCAGTGCCTTGCTGCAATCTTTTGTGTGAATACCTACACCGCACCCAAAAGCCTTGCTGGATTGTGCCGTGTCCCAAAAAATTTCTCCCAGAGTTCCCTGTACATCCTGGTCAACCGTTGGAAAAGCTTCCTGTTTCAGGGCCGATAAAATCAGCGGGATGATCCTTTTGTGTTTGGCGGCAAAGCAGGCCACCCAGGTGGGCACATCCTTAAAAATAGAAGTTTGAATACATGGCACGGGGTCTGGATAATTGTCTGTATACGTTTTCTTATAAATAATTTCAGTCACAAAATCTTCATCGTCTTTATAAGGGTTGATGTATAGCTTGTAATGATATGGTCGGATAACACTGCCATCTGCTGCCATTTCACTGTCTATTCTAAATCTTGCATTGGCAAAATCAAGTCCGTCTGCAATCTGCAGCGCATCCGCTTTTTTAATTTTCTTTACATACCGTTTCAGCAAAAAACGGTCCTCCGCTTCAATCACTACGCCGTGTATAACGCCAAAGGCGCCAAGACTTACCAGTGCTGCATTGAAGAGCCCATCATGCCGTACGGGGCGGGCATTGATACTTCTTGCAAAATCATCATTCAGCGCGGGGCGACTTTCCCTTTCAATATATAGGATATCACGGGGGCCAGGGCCGGTAATCAGTTGCAGCCCCACCACGCAATCCTGGATAGAACCCCAGTCTATAGCAGCCCCATGCACGCCCGTGGAAATGGCGCCGGCAATGGTTTGGCCGTTACTGGCGCCACAGGCCTTGAGCGATTTCCCCTTTCTGAAAAGGTATTCTGTAATTTCTTTTACGTTGGCGCCGCACTGCAGCAGGAACAGGTTTTCCGCTTTATACGGGGTGGCGGGGTTCAACTGATTCTCAGTGATTTCTTTTTTAATGTCGAGGTTGCGGTTAAACAGCATCCTGTCTTTCTGGTGCGCAATATTAGACAGCGACCAGCCACTGCCAAAGGCGCGAAAACGTTCATGGTTGTCTACAGCATCTTGTAACAGTTGCTGGATGGTTGCGGCGGCATCATTAAAGCGGTTAAGCAAAGACGTTATGTTCCGGTTGCAATCAATATCCAGCAGCATATTGGTTGTCCAGGGACCGTTAAAATGGTAATTATCCCAGTTGCTGATATGGTGTGTGGTTACCTGCGCCATGACATTACTCGTTTGAATTTTTGAGGCATACATATTTTACCCTGATGGCCTTTCGCTTGCCAAAGCTGAAGGTGTTGCGCAACATGTCTCCAAACCTGATTTTGTATTCAACTGAGTGGAAGCCACCTACAGGGCAGGCATTAATGGCCATTACACCGTTTTTTAAGAGTGAAAGCGGTACTACGGTGTCTATCACCTGCACGGACTTGCCATTGTAAAAGCCCAGTTGGTGGTTAAGCGGGTCGGTTGCTGCTGTACCAAATTTGTTTGATAATACAATGGAATACGAACACGACTGCAGTACAAACAGGATCATGAGCAGGCTGCAGAACATAGCAAGGGGTCGATGGGGCATTGTGTTGGTTTTTTAAATAAATGGTTGCCGGCATATTTAGTTGTTGCCTGCGGTGGCATCGGCAATGCCTTTTACGCCGCGCGAACGGCTGCACAGGCTTCATCAGTATGCTGAATGATGCATGTTGCCGGGCCTGGCAATAATGGTAACGTTTGGGCTATTAATCAGAGAAGGGAGACGGATAAGCCGCTGCTGTTTAAGAAGGTAGCAAGCGTAATACGGGGCAGTAGCAGGCAACGGTAAGCATTATGAACAACCGGCCGCTGCACCGGCTATGAAGTTATTATTTTTTGTGGATGAAGCACGGGTTTTCTACGCTTTTTTACTGCGGAACCTACGCAAGGCGGGGCGTTGTACCTTTTGCGACGGGCATGATCATTTGTACAGCACCTGTTCTTTTGTATAGTAAGTCTTCATCATGCCCTTTTTGTCTATGATGATGGGTGCGCCGGTAGGACTGGTGGTTTTATCCTTGGTATGAATTTGTAAAAAACTCTTCACCTCGCCATTTACTTTCCCCTTAAAGTTTTTATCGATTTGCGCAATTTCCTTTTTTAGCACTTTTTTGATTAGCACGGCCAGTTCCTTTATTTTCTCCGGCGGTATGGCGGCAGCAACAGAATAGGGCGATATGCGCGCCTGCCAGAGTATCTCATCTGAGTAGCTATTGCCAATGCCGCGGATGACGTTCTGGTCTGTCATCAATTTCTTGATGCTGGTCTTTCTTTTTAAAGCTTCCAGTAAATAGCGAAAATTGAGCGCAGGAGAAATGGCGTCTACGCCTTCTTTGTCTACCGGGCTTAGTTTTATAAAGGCATTCTTCATTCTATCGGTAAGGGCCATGCCAGTACCGCCGGCAAAATGGAGTTCCGCAATGGTGGAATGATGTTCGTTTGTTTTATCAAAAATAAATACATCGCCAGTTAGCATCAGGTGGAGGCCCAGCAGTTGCCCGCCCGAGAATTCAAAACGCATCTCTTTTCCTGCGCGGTACACACGTTTGAGTGTCTTGCCAGCCAGTGCTTTATTGAGGGCAGCGGCACTGTCTGCTAATTTTTTGCCATTGATGATTTTTACTTTTAACAGCTTCTTTCCCGCGAGTATTTTGTGCAGGTTTCTTGTGAAGACTTCAACATCGGGGAGCTCGGGCATGGTGGAAAGTTAAAAAGTCAAAAGTCAGGAAGATTTTGTGCACTTGTAAAGATACAATGGGGTTATTTAGCGGCATCCTTAATCTCGATCCATACGGGTGCATGGTCGCTGGATTTCTCCCAACCTCTTACATGTTTGTCAACTGCCGCCGCTACCAATCGTTTTGCAATATGTTTACTTAATAAAAAATGATCGATGCGCAGGCCCGCATCCCTTGCGTAAGCATTCCTGAAATAATCCCAGAACGTATAGATTTTTTCTTTTGGGTACAACTTTCTAACGGCGTCCGTCCAGCCCTGGTCTACTAGTTTTTTAAATGCCGCCCTTGTCTCAGGCCTGAAAAGTGCATCGTCTACCCAGCGTTCAGGCTTATATACGTCGAGGTCGGTAGGCATTACATTGTAATCACCTGCAAGAATGACGGGTTTGTTACTGGCCAGTAATTTTTTAGCATGCGCTCGGAGTCGCTTAAACCAATCCAGCTTATAATCAAATTTCGGCCCGGGAGATGGATTGCCATTGGGAAGGTAAAGGCATCCTATAATAATCTTGTTAATGGTGGCTTCAATATAACGGCTATGGGTATCCTCCGGATCACCGGGCAGGCCCCTGCGGATTTCTTCAATGGGTGTTTTTGAAAGAATGGCCACGCCGTTCCAGCTTTTTTGTCCGTGCCAGATAGCATGATAGCCCGCATCTTCAATGGCTTTCAAGGGAAATTTTTCTGCGGGTGCTTTTAGCTCCTGCAGGCAAACTACATCAGGACTGGCTTCTTTAAGCCAGCGTAACAGAACGGGCAGGCGGCCATTGACGCCGTTAACATTGTAAGTAGCAATCTTCATGATGGAAATATACAACCGCGCGGTTGAAAAATGACTTATTGCGTAACGGCTAGCACCAATTTAGAGATGTTCCAGTTGCAACTGCGCATTGTTTACTGAACGATACTGCTCTTTCACCAGTTCTACCATTTCAGCGGGCAGGTCGGCAATTTCTTTCAATGTATTCTTATACCAGTTGGCAATTGTTTTTTCAACTGTCTTTACGGAAGCAAGTATTTTAGAAGCATTTTTCTTTCCGTTAAACATATTAGGAAGATAAATTTCTGCTGCGCTGTTGGCCATGGCAGCATTTTGCTCTGCGCCGGGTTGGCTGATGTTTAGCATCAGGTATAGTTGCTGGATATTCACTTCGCTTTCTTCCGCTTTTTGCAAATAGAATTCTTTAAAGGTGGGTTCATTGGTAAGGAAGGCGGCCTGTTCAAAAGACATCATGCGCTGATAGTTAGCAGTGATCAGGAACTGGATATTTTTATCCAGCGGTTTAGTGTTTTGCATCGTTTTCATGTTTTGTTTGTGAGTGAACGGTTGTACTGGTACTCAGCTAAATATCATGCCACCCGCCAAAAAGGGCAATTAAGCACTTCTATATGCTTATTTATACGTTTGCGGGGAAAGAAATTCCACAATATGTAGTTCGTCTGCGTTTGCGGAAAAGGGTAGAAGAGAGTTACAGATAACACTCTGTAAAGAAAAACGCCGGCGCATTGAAGGGCGCCGGCGTAGAATATATGATGGTATGTTTTTAAGGAGGAAGAAAGATACTATACGTTATCACTGGCAATGACCGTCCAGTCGTTCTTGCCTTTTCCTTTTTCAATCCAGCTATCCATTTCAGCGGCAATTGCCGGAATAATGGTTAATGTTCTATCAGCATGTTTGGCTTCCTGCATCATTAAACCGGCATCTTTGCGGGCCATGGTCAGCTCCCAGGAAGGATTGTCGAACTGGTTACTGAGTATTCGTTTTAAGCGTGCAGGGGCACCCGCACCAGGGTTCCACTCAGTCATTAGTTTTTCTATGGCTGAAGGTGATACCTGCAAACTTTTAGCGAGAGACAACATATCTGAAAGGCCGGCGGTGATAGACATCAGAAATAGATTGCCACAAAGTTTCATAGCTGCTGCCTTGTTTTCTTCCGGGCCAAGGTTAATCAGCTTACCCGTCATGCCAGACAAAATGGGTGTTAGTTGTTGCACCATGTCCTGGTTGCCCGAGATAAGCATATAACCAGTTCCATCGAGGGCATTGGCCGGGCCCATAAATACTGGCGCATGGATATAGGTAACCTGCTGTTCTTTCCAATGCTGGGTTCTGGCGGCTACTGCGGCAGCGGAGGTAGTGGTATGGTCTATAATGATTACACCGGGTGTAAAACCGCTGCTGGCCTTTTCCAATGTTTGGTCAACCGCGTCATCATCAGACAAGGCAAGGTGTATACGGCTGGCGCCCGCAACGGCTTCTGCAGGCGTGCTGCAGGCCCTGGCACCGGCTGTTTCCAGTTCTTTGGCCTTGGCAGCGGTGCGGTTCCATACCTGCACTTGCTCACCCTTTTTTAAAAACGCTTTTACAAAATTACCGCCCAGAAGTCCCGTACCTAAGAATGCTATCATACAAAAAAATTTCTTAAAGGTAACAAGGAATGAGCATCGGTGGTGCAACCGCTATTGCGCCAGCAGTGGTAGCTCGCCTTCCAGCGTTGATGATAGAAGATAGTAAGGCATTGCCGCTGATTGGTGAAGTTTGTAGCAGCCAGCAGGCAATTTTTTTTAAAGAGCAGCAGCAACATGCTTTTGTCTTCTTCTCACGGCGGTTAATAATTGTAATTGCACCATGGAAGAGAGGCTGCCGCTGAGCTGGTAGCCAATAATATTCTTCAGCCCTTCATACAACACTGTTTCTTTAAGCAGCTTACGATAAGCGGCTACAATTTTTCTTTCATTGCTGCTGCAAAAAGCCAATGCTGTGGTTTCATCCGGCAGGGTAGTGGTACTTGTTTTTTGTGGCGCCCTGGCTGAAGGCTGGGTGCTGCGGGTAGACTGCAGGTAAGAAGACAGTTCGCTTGCGTATTGTTTATTTTGTTGCGCCAGTGAACGGATGGTCAGTCGAAGAGAATGGTCGGCAATATGATCTGCAACATCTTCAAAGAGATCTTTTTCTTTTACAAGCAGCTGTTGAAGCCGGTTGATTTGTGCAGGCAGCACGGCGTGTGCAGGAAAGTTTGTGCGGAGCTTCATGGCGATATATTTTTTTAAAGGGAAAAAATACAGCAACAGAAACGGGTAGCAGATAATGTGGGCGGGTAAAATTACGGAAAAGAAAAAAACCTCCTGTATACAACTATACAGGAGGAAGTTTTTTTAGAGCGATAAACAAGAAAAACGAAAACGAACCAACAACTAATGGACTTTGTAAGGATATTGGATAAAAACGGGTTTTCTGGATACGGATATTTGATTCTTCGGTTTGGATATTGGATACTGTGCTTCAGCAACAATACAAAAGTAATCCACAAAGGCATTGTGGAAAAGAGCAGATTTGGCTCATTTTTAACCTTCAGATTTTACCCCTTTTTTAGTACAATTACGAAGCTGGTTGCGTAAGCCTACGATAACAAGCCAGCCGGGCCGGCTTTAATGCTGCTTTAACCCAGGGTTATCCACAGAAAATGGGCGTTGCAGTACAATTTGTTGAGGAGGCAATTTAAAACCTTAAACAAAACGCGGCATTGCCTGTTACATTTCAACATTCAGGAACTACTTAGTATTAAACCAAAGATATGGCAGCAAGAAAAAAAATAGCGCTGGTGACGGGTGTGAGCCGGAAGGAAGGGCTGGGCTTCGCCATTGCTTCTCGCATGGCCGCTGCAGGCATCGATGTTATTCTTACCGCAAGAGATATTGACAAGGCAAAAGCGCTTGCCCAACAAATTGATACCGGTGAAAACCTGGTTTTTCCATTGGCACTGGATGTTAGCAACGAGCCAATGGTCATGCAATTAGCAGAACTGATTAAATCCTCTTTCGGAGGTCTCGATATACTTATTAATAATGCCGGTGGTGTGTTTGATGCGGGTGTAAACGTGCTGGAAACTGACTTTACTACTACCCACGAGGCGTTTGAGTTGAATCTTTTTGGCGCCTGGCGAATGATAAAATTCTGCCTACCCCTGTTACAGCAACGCGACGCTGCAAGAATCATTAATATTTCAAGCGGTGCAGGAACATTTAGTGACCCTCATTTTGGAATGGCGCATCACCCTTCATTGGTGCCTTCTTACGCATTGGCTAAGCTGGCGTTGAACGGACTTACCGTAAAGATGGCGGCGGCGCTGCTGCCCTACAAAATTGATGTGAATGCGGTAGACCCGGGTTTTGTGGCTACTTATCCCGGTACAAAAGAAATGGGTGCAATAGACCCTGCAGTGGCGGTGGAAGATATTTTTTGGGTGACCAATTTACCTGCCGGCACCACCGGCAACTTGTATAAGAACAGGAAACAAACTGGTTGGTAATTGAATGCTGCTTAAATGCTTCGCTTGTGTGCGAAACAATTTTTTAGAAAGTAGCAATTGCGAAATTTGCAAGCGCTGCAATTTGTGAAACCTGGTTTTACTCCTGCAACAATGCATAGTGCATACGCACCAGTTTTTTTACCGAGTCTTTCAGGTTAGACTCTGCCAGTTGCAATTGCCTGTTGGCTGCTAACTGCGCATCTTCTTCCATGGCTGATTGAAGAAACAATAATACGGCAGCCAGTGTCTGGTTAATATCATTTTGCAGGATGTCTGCGGCCTCTTCTTTATCCAAACCTGCCTGGTACAAGCGAGGTACTATCTGACGGTGCAATTCTAATGTTGTTTCCATGTTGCAACACATTTCCATTTCCATGCCTGTTTTAAGAAGGTTCTTTTTCACTGTTTTACAAAAACACTTAGACCCCCGTTCTTCCCATGGTTGGAAAATTGTCCCGCGCTTATCGTTTCAGCCTCACATGATTCATCGTCTTCAGTACTCCACAACAACAATCAATTAATTATTTTTTAATTGAGCGGTAAGATGCCGCGCCTTTGCTTATGGCCGCTGCCGGTAAATTTCTACACTATGCATCTTTCCCTGCCACAACTTTTTTGGCGGCTGGATTTTTTTTTGATTGTCGTGAGGGCGACCAATCTTTTTTTCTTACCGTACTAGCTTTGACTTCCTAAATAAGAAAATATGAAATCATTTTTGGGTCTTGTAATCCTTTTATGCGTTATTCAATTAAATATTGCTGCGCAAGCTTCCGCCGTTTTTATTGCACCTGAAGGTGCGATACATGGCTATGACCCCGTTGCTTATTTTACAGAGGGCAAGGCGGTGAAAGGCGATAAACAGTTTACCTACCAGTGGAACAATGCCACCTGGTATTTCAGCAGCCAGCGTACCCTGGACTCCTTTGCGGTCTCGCCCGAAAAATACGCTCCTCAATTTGGCGGTTACTGTGCGTATGGCATGGCAGATGGACATAAGGCGCCCACTGAGCCAGATGCATGGACCATCAT
>DATJGC010000028.1:0-11861 GCA_035495345.1 Chitinophagaceae bacterium
GCCATTATCTAACGGGCAACCTGTCTGGGTAAATGCATTCCTGGCTAAAAAAAGCTACTCGAAAAAAGCCATAAAAGCCTGGTTTTAATTATCTTTGCAGCCCCGAATTAAAACCATCGGGAATTTACCATGTTTCAAAATTTTATTGTTAAACAACTAAACGCTGATGCACAGGAATCTGCCCCAACAGAAGTTGAGGAGGTTACAGCGACAAAAAATGCACCTGCACCTGCGGTAGCCACTGCCCATGACGATTTCGACTGGAGCATTGACAAACGCAATGTTTCTTCTTACAGCAAAGAAGAAAACGAAAAGTACAGCAAAGTGTATGATGACACCTTCATACAAATTACAGACGGCACACTCATCAAAGGTTCCGTTGTAGGACTTACAAAAACAGATGTGGTCTTGAACATCGGTTTCAAAAGCGATGGTCTGATTTCACTGAATGAGTTTCGTGATCTGCAAAACCTGAAAGTAGGTGATGAAGTAGAAGTAATGGTGGTGGAGAAGGAAGACCGTGAAGGTAACCTGCACCTCAGCCGCAAACAGGCCCGCACTACCCGTGCATGGGAAAGAATTGTGGAAGTACACAAAACCGGCGAAGTCATTACAGGTACTGTTACCAGCAAAACAAAGGGTGGTTTAATTGTAGATGTATTTGGTATGGAAACCTTCCTGCCAGGTTCTCAAATAGATGTTAAGCCTGTTACCGACTACGATCAGTTTGTTGGTAAGACCATGGAGTTTAAAGTGGTAAAAGTAAACGAGACCATCAAGAACGCGGTGGTATCTCACAAGGCACTTATTGAAAGCGATATTGAAGCACAGCGTGCTGAAATCATGAGCAAGCTGGAGAAAGGCCAGGTATTGGAAGGAACCATCAAGAACATCACAGACTTTGGTGCATTTATGGACCTTGGCGGACTGGATGGCTTGTTGTACATCACTGATATTTCATGGGGCCGTATCTCTCACCCCACTGAAGTACTTAAACTTGATCAGAAGCTGAAAGTAGTGGTACTTGATTTTGATGATGAGAAGAAACGTATCAGCCTTGGCCTGAAACAACTGACACCGCATCCTTGGGATATTCTTCCTGAGAATGTAAAAGAAGGTGAAGTGGTAGAAGGTAAAGTGGTGAATATTGAAGATTACGGTGCATTTCTTGAAATACAGCCAGGCGTTGAAGGTCTTGTGCACGTGAGCGAAATCACCTGGGCCAATACACCTGTAAATGCCAAGGAATTCTTTAAGCTGGGTGATATCCACAAAGCAAAAGTGGTAACACTGGATAAAGATGCACGCAAGATGAGTCTTTCTATCAAACAACTGAGCGAAGACCCATGGAGCACTATTGAAACCAGCTTCCCTGAGGGCAGTCGCCACAGCGGGCTTGTTAAAAACATTACTCCTTACGGCGTATTTGTTGAACTGGCAACCGGCATTGGTGGTATGATACATATCAGCGACCTCAGCTGGCTGAAACGCTTCAATCACCCAAGTGAATACACCAAGGTGGGCGAACGCATCGATGTAAAAATTCTTGGCATCGATAAAGAAAACCGCAAACTGCAACTGGGTCATAAACAACTGGAAGAAGATCCATGGAATGCCCTGCAGGATACTTTTGCCGTAGGTACCGTTCATGAAGGACTGGTAACACGCAAGGATGATAAAGGCGCCCTGGTTCAGTTGCCTTACGGCCTGGAAGGATTTGCACCTAACCGTCACCTCAACAAAGAAGATGGCAAACAGGTACAGGCCGATGAAACAGCACAGTTTGTAGTAATTGAATTTGACCGCAATGAAAAGAGAATCGTTCTTTCTCATACGCGCATCTGGGAACAGGTGAAAGCAGAAGAAAAAGAAGCGGTGAGAAAAGAGGCAAGGGTGGAAGCGGATCAAACCAAGAAAGCTGTAAAGAATATCCAAAGCAAAGTGGAGAAAACAACACTTGGCGATCTGGGTATCCTGGCTGAACTGAAGAAGAAAATGGAAAGCGGTGACACTGGCGATGCCAATGTTCCTGATGATGCCAAATAACCCGTGTTTGCAATATCGCAAGACTGGTGAACAAAATAAACAGCGCCCCGTTTTTCAGCGGGGCGTTTTTATTTAAATTCAAAATTCAAAAGTAAAAAGTAAAAAAGTGACACGTATTCGACACACGCTTCGCCCGTCTCCTTTGCTGGCTCCGCTTCCTCTGCGCTATATGCAGGCTTAGCAAGAGCTCTTTTTCTCTTTCTCCTCCTAGCCTCAAAAGCTCTTTTCCTCTTTCCCCTCTTAGTCCCCTTAGCCGCAATCTCTGTTAGCTCCGCTTCCTCTGCGCGATATGCAGGCGAAGCAAGAGCTCTTTTCCTCTTCCACCTCTTAGCCTAGCAAACGCTCTTTTTCTCTTTCTCCTCCCAGCCTCAAAAGCCCTTTTCCTCTTTCCCCTCTTAGTCCTCTCAGCCCAACGCCGCCAACAGCAAATCATTAAAGTTCAGCAGCGAGCCGAGTTTTAAATCTGCGGCCGCCCAGCGGGCTTCGTGCTGATGGTTGCGTGCAGGCACCACCACGCATTTCATACGGGCGGCTTTTGCGGCAATCATGCCGTTAAAAGAGTCTTCAAAACAGATGCAGTTGGCAGGAGCAACGCCCAGCATTTCGGCACAATTGAGAAAGACCTGCGGGTGCGGTTTGCCATTGGAGAGGTATTCTGCGGAAGCCCTTGCCATAACGAGGTCCTGGATACCCAATTTATTGACCACCTGGTCTATCAGCTCAAGGGGCGAAGAAGAAGCCACGCCAATTTTAAAATTGCGTTCCTTAAAAAACTGCACAATATGGCTTGCCCCCGGCATGGGCGGCGCCTGCAAAACAATGGTTTCAATGGCCCGCCGGATAATGTCTTTTTCAGCCGCGGCGGCATGGGTCATGTTTACGCTGAAATGACCAAACCAATGCGCAATCCATTCACTGCTACGAAGCCCTGTACTGCTATGGTACTGTTCAGGGGTAAGCGTAATGTTGAACTGCCGGAGGGTTTCCTTGCCTGCTTCTTCCCACAAAGGTTCTGAATCTATCAGCAGGCCATCCATATCAAATATCACGGTGTTGAGCATAAGGCGGGGTTAATGGTATATTTATTGGGTGTTTATAAAGCGCACAAAATTATTTATAAATACATTACGGGCATATAAAGCTTTGGCAACAACAGCAGGAAGAAAAAAGCGTTGTGGGTAAAGGCAGTCAACGTCTGTATTTTGCAACCGAAGCAGGCCTTCATTCATGCACAATTTGGACAACTCTGCGTCAAATGTTTTACATTCGTACGGGATTGTTTTTGCCAAATTTTTACCACTATGGGTTCATTTTCCGACAGGCTAAAAAATATCAAAATCATCCGCAAGCTGGTGTATGTACTGGTGGGTTCTTTTTCTTACCCCGCACTGGCCATCATCAACCGGCTAAAGATTCGTGGCACGGAAAATTTCAGCCATCTGCCCAATAAAAACGTGCTCTTCGTAAGCAATCACCAAACCTATTTTGCAGATGTTATCACCTTCCTGCATATTTTCTGCGCGGTAAAATGGGGCAAACAAAACCGCCTGGGCATTCCCTACTACCTGCTCAACCCTTTTACGCGTGTATACTTTGTATCCGCCGAAGAGACCATGAAAAAAAGCCTGCTCACCAAGCTTTTTGCCCTCGCTGGTGCACTAACGGTAAAAAGGCAATGGCTGGCAAAGAATGATTCAGAGAAAAGAAAAGGCCTCAACCCCGGTGATACGCGGCAGATTGCCCGCGCCCTGGAAAATAACTGGGTGATTACTTTTCCGCAAGGCACCACCAAACCATTTGCACCCGGCAGAAAGGGCACTGCACTTATCATAAAACAAACCAAACCCATTGTAATACCGGTGGTGATCAGCGGCTTCTGGCGCGCATTTGATAAAAAAGGACTCCGGCTCAAAAAAAGAGGCACCCAATTATCAGTAACTTTTAAACCACCGCTTGATATCGACTTTGAAGCCAGCACCGATGCCATCCTCGCCCAGATCATGGATGCCATAGAGCAAAGCAAAGAATACATGATGAAGGGTGCGCACCATTGGCCCAAGGAAAAGGTGATCAGTTCTTAATTCCTAGTTCTTAGTTCCTAGTTCTTTTGCTTTGATTTAGTTTTCAGTTTTGAGTTTGAAGTTTTTAGTTCTTTTGCTTTGAGTCAGTTGTCAGTTTGCAGTTTGAAGTTTTTAGTTCTTTTGCTTCGCAAAGTTTTTGGAGGCAGTCCTTTTTAAGCTGCTGCGGTTAACTTTTAAACAAGGCCTTTAGTTCCATGGCTTCATCGGGTTTCATTTTGCCACCGAGGATGAGTCTTAACTGTCTCCTGCGCAAGGCACCATCATACAAACGCTTTTCTTCTTCTGTGCCGGCAATCAATTGCGGAATGCTCATGGGCTTACGGTTAGCATCAAGCGCTACAAAGGTGTAATAGGCTTCGTTGCTCTTGTACCGGTTTTGCTGTATCAGGTCTTCTCCCCACACCTTCATGTGCACTTCCATAGAAGTGGTGAAAGCACGCGTTACCATTGCTTCAATATGCACCACATTGCCCAGCTTAATGGGGTTTTCAAAAGAAATATTGTCTACAGAGGCCGTTACCACCGGGTTGCCACAATGTTTCATGGCGGCCAGGGCAGAGGCAATGTCCATCCAGTACATCAGCCGGCCCCCCATGAGGTTACCAAAAGTATTGGTGTCATTGGGCAATACCAGTTCTGTCATGATCACCAGTGAATCTGTGGGCGTCTTCGTTGCCATCATAGCTGCTTATTTGGCGCAAAGATAGCTGCTGCAGGGCAAGTTGCACTGCGGTCTTGCATGCTTAGGTATACTGCGGTTGTTTGTCAGATCCTGCAATGATCCAACCCTTTAAGAAAGTTTTCATCTGCATCTGCGCCAATACCAATGCCCTCGGGCAATTCTACAAAGCGGCCGTTATAGCGCACCCCGCCCTTAACAGGATCCAGCTGGTGGCCCAGCATACAGGTATCCATATCGTTGAAAATAACGTTATCATTTGCCATGGCAAAATGCGCAAAGGCAGTCAATGCTATACGGCTCTCCAGCATGCCACCCATCATGCAGGGTACCTGGTGCGCGGCACATACCGCGTTGATGGCGTTTGCTTCCAGTATACCGCCGCTTTTAGAAAACTTGATGTTTACATAGTCGCAGGCATCGGCGGTAATCAGTCGCAATGCATCATGATGATCAAACACACTTTCATCTGCCATAATTTTTATGGGCGATGCTTTTTTCAGCGCCGGCAATAATGGATCATTCCAGTACCGCATGGGTTGTTCACAAAACTGGATTTCGTAGGGCGCCAGGTGCTGCAGCGCATATACGGCGCCGTTATAATCCCATCCCTGGTTGGCATCTATGCGCAGGGTGATGTCTTTCCCTACGGCGCTGCGTATAGCAGCTATTCTTTCCACGTCTTCTGCAGGTTGCCGGCCAAGTTTTACTTTAATGATCTTAAAGCCCTGCTGCACAAAGGCTGCTGCCTGCCGGGCCATGGTCTCAGCGCTGCTGATGCCAACGGTAATATCGGTTTCTAATCTTTTATTGTTACTACCGCCCAGCCAGGCGTAGAGCGGCAGGCCGGCTGTTTTTGCGGCAAGATCATGCAACGCCATGTCAAATGCACTTTTTATGGTGCTGTTAAAAGCGGTGGCTGCATGTAGTTCTTCCATGCGCGCCTCTAGCTGTAAGGCATCTTTCCCCTTCCAGATACCGGCAAAATCTTTTGCCATTTCAAAACAGGTGGCCTGTGTTTCTCCTACAATCATCGGAAAAGCGGAGCATTCACCCACGCCATAACTGCCATCCGTTACATGTATGCGTATAAAAATATTTTGAGCATAGTGCATAGTACCCGTTGCAATGGTAAAGGGGTGCATGGGGATGCTGAACTTATAGATATCCGTATGAGTGATGGTCATTGAATGGTATTATACAGCCGAAGATATTATATCCTGATGAGTTTATGTTGCCGGAGGATGTCGAGCGTTAGGGGTTCGCCTTCCTGCAAATTTTTATAGGCCACTACATCACAAAGCATCAATGTATGATCGCCAGCGTTCATTCTATTGATGACTTTCAATTGCATAACTGCGAGGCAATCTTTTAAGATGGTAAAGCCGTTCCATTGCGTTGTCAGCTGGCGCTTTTGCAAACGCGCCACTTTATCGATGTTTTTGCCCGACTGCTTGCCCAGCAGATCCACCAGCCGGTACTGCGAAGCGGCGAGGAGTTGCAGTACAAATTGGGGATGACTGTTGATGTTTTCCAGCGTTTGTGTGCCCTCATAAATGCCGCAGGCAAATCTTTTTGGTTGCATGCTGATGGCGGTGGCATAGGTAATGATATGCATATTGTGCTTTCCATCAACATTGCGGCTGCTCACAGAATAGACTGGAAGGTTGGTCCGGTTCCACGGTCGTTTAGGCATTGGTTGTGCTTTGGTTTTTATTGCTGCTGCTTCACCTGCTCGTACAGCGTGGCCAGGAAACTGTCTGCTGCGGCAAGATGTGCTTCCCTTTTTTGTTTGTCCATTTTATCAAAGGTATTTACCAGCATGCCCAACCGCGGGTTGCGTAAAAAGAATTGGCGGTGTACATGCATAAAGCGCCAGAACAGCCCGTCCCACACCTGCTGCCAGGGGCCTTTTGTAAAGTCGCCCATCTTCATAATATAATTGCTGCCGCTGATATAGGGTTTAGTAGTCATCAGCCCGCCGTCTGCAAACTGCGTCATACCATACACATTGGGCACCATCACCCAATCATAACTGTCTATATACATTTCCATAAACCAGCGATACACTTCATTAGGGTCAAACTCACAGAGCAGCATAAAATTGCCCATGACCATCAGTCTTTCTATGTGGTGCGAGTAGCCATTCTTCAACACTTTTTTAATGACTGCATCCACCGGCACAATGCCGGTACTGCCCTCCCAGAAACTGGCAGGTATCTTCCGGGTAAAACCCCAATAATTGCGTGTACGTTGTTTGCTTCCTTCGCGTTCATAAACAATACGTATAAACTCGCGCCAGCCCATCACCTGTCTTAAAAAACCTTCCAATGAGTTAAGGGGTATATCATAATTAACGGCAGTGTCTATTGCCTTATCAATGATCTGTTGAGGGTGCAGCAGGCCGATATTCAGCATGGGCGTTAAAACCGAATGATGCAACACAGGTTCGGCAGCTACCAGCGCATCTTCGTAAATACCAAAATCGCGGAAGCGCTGCTGCATAAAATTGTCGAGCCATTGTTCTGCTTCCTTAAAATCTGTCGGAAAAAATCCAGCTTCTTTTCCAAAGAGGCCTGCTGCCTCGCCGTAATTGTCCGCAAAATTTTTCTCTATATAGGCAATGGCTTCTTTGCTGTATTTGTTCAGTGGACAAACCGGTGCAGGGGGTGGACTGGTTTTCTTGGGAAACCGCTCCCGGTTAGCAGCATCATAACTCCATTTGCCGCCCACCGGCTGATCATTTGCCTCCAGCAGCAATTTTCTTTTTTTGCGCTGGTCTATGTAAAAATCTGTCTGGAAATAAGTTTTTCTGCCGTCGAAAAATTCAGCGGCTGCCATTGTATTCAGAAAATTGGGTGTTGGATATTGAGATAACGCCAACCGCGCGGCAGCGGCGCCAGTACGTATCCTGCGCTCTAACCAGTTATCGGTAACATCTGCGTAATGTATGCTGGTACATCCTTCTGCAGCCAGGAAATGGAGGAGTTTACGTACATCACTTCTTTCATCAGTTGCTTCAACATACAACAAAGCAAAGCCCAATGCCGAAAGATGATCTGCATACCTCTTCATGGAAGCGCGGTGCAACACCAGTTTCTTCTTGTGGAAATTAAACTGGTTAAAAAAAAGTGTTTCCTCTACAAGGCAGGCTGTTCTTTCCGGCTGCAGGGCCGGGTGTGCTTTGTACAACTGGTGCGGAAAAATAAGCGTTACTTCCTTCATAAATACATTAACCCGCAAAAACAGTTTGGGTACCGGATTGTTCAGCTACCGCAAGCATTTATCCTGCCCCATTGTAAACCGGCAAAACGAATATTGTATTTGGGTGCTTTAGATTATTTTTGTCGCTTACTATTGTTACACGTATGACAACTGGCCCCGCAATCTCTTTTGATAATACACAACAGGCATTTGCCTATAAAACGGATAAGGATCTTAAAAAGGCCGGTTTTCTTTTCTCCAGTATGGGATATGCCAGCCTGGTAAAACTGGGCACTGCTATCACACCCTGGATGATACGGGTAGGACTGCCGGTAAAAGGCCTCATCCGCAATACCATTTTTAAACAGTTTGTTGGCGGAGAATCGCTGGAAGAAACCACGGCGGTTGCAAAGAAACTGGGCGAGTATGGCGTAGATGTGATACTTGATTATGGTGTAGAAGGCGGAGACTATGGTGAAGAAGGGTTAGACCATGCCTGTGATGAATTTATCCGTGTTATCAACTACGCCGCCACACAACCGAATATCCCCTTCATGAGCATAAAGGTAACCGGTATTGCGCGCTTCGGCCTGCTTGAAAAGCTGGATAAAAGCGTGGAACAAAATGCGGGCAGCCTCATGAAGCGCTATGTAAAAGCACTGGAGACTTTAACGCCCGATGAAGAAAAAGAATGGCAGCGGGTGCATGAGAGAATGCGGCGTATCTGTAAGGCAGGTGCCGAAAAAAACGTTGGCGTGCTGGTAGATGCAGAAGAAACCTGGATACAGGACCCTGTGGATGTGCTGACCATTTTAATGATGGTGCAGTTTAACAGTACGCGCGCTGTTGTGTATAATACCATTCAACTGTACCGGCATGATCGGTTACAGTTCCTCAAAGATTCACTGGAGGCTGCAGAAACAAAAAGTTTTGTGCTGGGGGCCAAGCTGGTGCGCGGCGCTTATATGGAAAAGGAAAGAAGAAGAGCGATTGAAATGGATTATCCTTCGCCCATACAACCCAGCAAGGAAGCTACAGACAATGATTACAATACCGCGCTTTCTTTCTGCGTGCAGCATATAGACAAGATTGCGTTTATTGTTGCATCACACAATGAAAACAGCAATCTCTACACCACGCAACTGCTACAACAAAAAGATCTTCCGCTGGATCATCCGCATGTGCATTTCAGCCAGCTTTATGGCATGAGCGATAATATCACTTTTAACCTTGCCGCTGCGGGTTGTACCGTTAGCAAATACTTGCCTTTCGGGCCCATCAAAGATGTGATTCCTTACCTGATGAGAAGAGCGCAGGAAAACAGTTCAGTGAGCGGACAAACCGGCAGAGAACTGGCACTCATAAAAAAAGAATTGCAACGCAGGAAATTATAGTTTTTTATTGCCGGCAGGTGGCGACAAACTTCGCCCCTAAATAAAATAACAAAGGGCCGGTGATTGCCAGGCCCTGTTGTTTGGATGTATATCGAGTTGTTATATCCGGTAAGAAGTTGAATCCTGTTTTTTCTTCAAGCGCCTATTTACGGTTATTGTTGAAAAGTGTATAGAAAAGGCTCACTTGTATTACACCGTTTTTCCAATCCGGCGTGCTGGGGTTGCTAACATCAAGATCACCTAACTTAGAAATGCCCGCCGTATACCTGGCACCAATACCCAAACCAATGGAACTGTGGTAACCTAAACCGCCTGCAATGGAGAAATCTGTGCTCTTGGCAAAATCTTCACTGGTACCGTATTTCTTTTCATGTATTTTAAATCCGATCTGCGGACCTGCCTCCAGGTAAAAACCACCGGCAGAACGAAATTTCAGCATCACCGGTACATTAATATAAGTAAGCGTAAGATCTCTTTTGTCTGTGCCATTCTCAATCTTTGCACCCTGGGTAGACAACAATACTTCAGGTTGAATGGCAAAACTGTTGCCAACAAATAAACTTACAAATCCACCCACATGAAAGCCAACCAGTGTTTTTGCTTTTAGATCAGCAGCGTTGCTAGCCCCGGTAAAATTGCTGAAGTTGGCACCGGCTTTAGCACCTAGTTCAAAATGTTGCGCAAAGCTGGTGGTGCCTGCGAGGAGCAATAAGAAAACAATACTTTTTTTCATACCTGTTGATTTTGCGGTTTAATAAATAAGATCAGTGTTAGAATGCCGGTAAGCAAATGATGAATTTGCAGCGAGCAGATTTTTCCGGAGGATATGAAAGGTGATTGTTGAGCTATAAGCAGTTTATCAAAACGAATGCCGAAATATTTTTAGCTATATCATGGGATCAATAGCAACCCGCAATGAGTTTTGGGTGGATCGAATCACCGGTTTTTTAACCCGGCGGGGAAGCGCTGGCGTATCGCCTGCTGATAAAGACATCAAGTGCATCCAAAAAACAAGCATTTTGGCTGCCTAATGCGAAAAGGCGTTGAACGTTGCGCAGAAGCCTTCACCAAATATTTCAACGGCATTTAAGCCCTGGTTTTTAACCCGTCTTTCCGCTTGTTATTTAATTCTCAAGGTGTAGTTGCCGGACAGCTTTCTCCCTGTGGAAAAACTGCTACAGGCATCCGCCTCCTTCTATTCACAGCTTGCGCACAACTGCCGCCCGGGAGCGCCAGTTTGCCAATTCCATGGTATCTTGCAGCCCATGCAGCAGTACCACGAGCTTCTGACCCATATTCTTTCTAAAGGCGTTAAAAAAACAGACCGTACGGGCACCGGCACCACCAGTTGTTTCGGTTACCAGCTTCGTTTTGATTTGAGCGAAGGATTTCCGCTGGTGACCACAAAAAAGCTGCACCTCAAAAGCATTATTTATGAGTTGCTGTGGTTCCTGAAAGGCGATACCAATATCGCCTTCCTCAAAGAAAATGGCGTTAAGATCTGGGATGAATGGGCCGATGAAAATGGCGATCTCGGTCCGGTGTACGGAAAACAATGGCGGAGCTGGCAGGGGGCCGATGGCAAAACCTACGACCAGGTGGCCGATGTGCTGCAGCAAATAAAAAACAACCCGGACAGCCGTCGGATGATCATTAGCGCCTGGAACGTGGGTGAGCTGTCTGAGATGGCACTGATGCCCTGCCATACCATGTTTCAATTTTATGTAGCCAACGGTAAACTCAGCTGCCAGTTATACCAGCGCAGCGCGGATGTTTTCCTGGGCGTACCCTTCAACATTGCGTCTTATGCCCTGCTCACCATGATGATGGCACAGGTTACCGGCCTGCAGGCGGGCGACTTCATCCATAGTTTTGGCGATGTACACATCTATAACAACCACCTTGAGCAGGTGCAGCTACAGCTCAGCAGGAAACCGTACCCTTTACCGCAGATGAAACTGAACCCGGCGGTGAAAGATATCTTTGGTTTCCGTTTTGAAGATTTTACGCTTGAGAACTACCAGCACCACCCCGCCATAAAAGCACCGGTAGCGGTCTGATAGGCCTTGCCATTTTGCATTTTTTAACTCTCTATAGTATGATAATTACCCTGGTTGCAGCAGCGGCTGAAAACAATGTTATCGGGCTACAAAATAAACTGGTATGGAACCTGCCCAATGATACCCGTTTCTTTAAAAATACCACCTGGGGTATGCCCGTTATCATGGGCAGGCAGACTTTTGCTTCGCTCGATAACAAACCGCTCAGCGGCCGCTTTAATATTGTGATCACCCATCATCCAGCTGCGTTGGAGCCAAAGGGACCCATACAAACTGCCGGTAGCCTTAAAGAGGCAATTGCCCTAGCGGCGGGTACAGATGCAAAGGAAGTATTTATTGTAGGCGGTGGCAAAGTGTATGCAGAGGCACTGCCCATGGCCCATAAAATTGTGCTGAC
>DATJGC010000029.1:0-2562 GCA_035495345.1 Chitinophagaceae bacterium
TGTTACCAAAAACAATGAAACCATTTATTACCACGGGGTGGCCGTTGTAGGCAACTCAGCCTTGCCGGCTACCATGCCATCAGACGCCAGCAAACTCTACGGCAAAAATGTGTTGAATTTTTTGCAGCTCATCACGGGTAAAGACAACAGCATTGAACTTAACTGGCAGGATGATCTGGTAAAAGGTTGCTGTATTACCCATGCCGGTGAAGTGCAACATGAGAGGGTGAGAGGGATAGTTCTTAGTTCGTAGTTCTTAGTTCCCAGTTCTTTTGCTTCGAAACAGTTTTTAGTTTTTGGTTACGGGTTTTGTGGGTCGGAGTTTTTAGTTGACCGTTTTGAATTTGTTATAGCCTTTTATTTTTTATCATTCTTTTAATTAGCAATTATGCTTGACTGGATATACGCACATGAGCAAATGATCTATATTGTTATACTCATGATTTTTTTGGGCATTGAAGTCATTGGCCGGGTACCCAGTGTATTGCACACACCACTGATGAGCGGCGCCAACGCCATTCATGGTGTAGTAATCATTGGTGCCATCATTGTAATGGGTAAGGCGGAATCCGATAATTACCTGGCGCTGGTACTGGGCTTCATTGCCGTGATACTGGGTACACTCAATGTGGTGGGCGGTTTTGTGGTTACGGACCGCATGCTTGAAATGTTCCGGAAAAAGAAACGCTGATAATAAATGCAATACCGGTCCGCAAAATAATTTGATGGATCAACACTACCCTTTAGCCGATACTAATTTATGGAAGCAAACATACTTACCCTCGCTTACCTTATAGCCTCAATAACGTTTATCCTTGGGTTAAAAATGTTATCCAACCCGCTCAGTGCCCGGAAGGGCAACCTGCTGGCGGCAGCTGGTATGACTATCGCCATTGCAGCCACTATCTTTCTGTATAAGGACGATGAAGGCAAAGCACTCCATAATTACGGATGGATATTTACCGCGTTGCTTATTGGCGCTGTTGGTGGCACGCTGGCGGCAAAAAAGGTAAAAATGACCGCCATGCCTGAAATGGTAAGCCTTTTTAATGGTATGGGCGGTGCCTGTGCTGCACTCATCAGCATTGTTGAGTTTAACCATTTTGTACACCCGCATGCTATCGACCTAAACCTTGCAACAATATTGCCGCGTATCATCAACGGCACACTGAATGCAAACGCGCTTACCAGCCATACCGGCACGCTGCTCATTATCTTCCTTGGATTAATCATTGGTTCCATCTCTTTTGCGGGCAGCATGATTGCCTGGGGCAAATTGAATGGTCGCATAAAAGACATCAGCTTTAACGGACAGCACCTGGTCAACCTTTTCATTTTTGCACTACTACTGATTGTTGCCGGCTTTCTAATTTACCGGATAAACCAGTACAGTGCAGCGGAAATAAACCTTGAGAGCCTTGTTGAACCCGCCACGCCTAACTATCCTTCATACATACACCTGGGCTTTTATGCCGTCTTTGCCTTTGCATTGTTGTACGGTGTGTTTTTTGTATTGCCCATTGGCGGGGCTGATATGCCGGTGGTCATTTCACTGCTGAATTCTTTTACGGGCGTAGCCGCTGCCTGCGGCGGATTTCTTTACAATAATAAAGCAATGTTAACGGGCGGTATACTGGTAGGTGCAGCAGGTACACTGCTTACTATTTTAATGTGCAAGGCCATGAACCGGTCGCTCAGCAATGTATTGGTGGGCTCCTTTGGCGCCAAGGCGGTCAATGGCGCGGGCGCTGCAAAAGACCAGGGACAGTACAAAGAAATATCCTTGAGCGATACGGCCATGCTGATGAGCTATGCCAAGAAGGTAATGATAGTACCCGGTTATGGATTGGCGGTAGCACAGGCACAGCACAGCTGTCATGAGCTGGAAAAATTACTGGAAGAAAAAGGCGTGGAAGTAAAGTATGCCATCCACCCCGTGGCCGGCAGAATGCCCGGGCATATGAACGTACTGCTGGCTGAAGCAGACGTAAGCTATGATAAGCTGGAAGAAATGGAACAGGCCAATGAAGAGTTTGCTACCACAGACGTGGTGCTGGTATTGGGCGCAAATGATGTTGTAAACCCTGCTGCTAAAACAGACGCGGCATCGCCCATTTATGGTATGCCCATACTGGATGTAGAACTGGCCAAACATTGTATCGTTAACAAAAGAAGCATGAAGCCAGGTTATGCAGGTATAGAAAACGATCTTTTCTTCCGGCCAAAGACCTCCATGCTCTTTGGAGATGCTAAGAAAGTATTGCAAGACCTCATTACGGAGATCAAAAACGTATAGCATTACCTTTACAAAAAATCAATTTGACAATTCCGGAAGCCTTACTTCAATCGCTGCAAGATGTGCCGGGTTTTGATCAGTCGTCGTTTGTAGCGGCGCATGAACAGGCAGCGCAGATCAGCTCCGTAAGGTTTAACCCTGCTAAGCAATGGCGCACAGCGTCTCCGCCCGCTGGTAGTGAAGAAGATTATCAGCCTGCAGCCTTCAGCGCTTTTACGGCATTGCCGGTGGCGGGCCGCGTTCCCTGGTCTTCCTGCGGCTATTAT
>DATJGC010000030.1:0-4122 GCA_035495345.1 Chitinophagaceae bacterium
AGAAGACCTTTCGGTTGATTGAGAGACATCATAATTAAGAAGCAATGCTATTGCTTATTACCTGCGGATCGCCATAAGGGAAAGGATAGTAAGAAAATGACGACACCTACTATCAATGCAACACTACCTCTTTCTGCAAAACTACCCAGCAACGCCACACCGGCACCTACAATGGCAACAGACGCCGCAATGATTTTTATACCAAAAACATTTTGCTGTTGCGCGTCCTCTTCTTTCTGAACTACCTGTGATACCGGTTTTACCACTGACTGCACAAATGAATGAACAGCCGTTTTTGAATTGACTGCATAATACAATTCCCAAAAAAGCAAAGCAGCTATCGGAATTCCCACACCCAATGCCGTTTCCCACACGCGATCCAGTTTATGACCCAACATTTGCGTACCAAACAATTTCAGGCAAAGACTAATGATTAATCCGCACAGGGATGCGCATATAACAGAGGTAGCGGTTTGCCGTTTGGAATATAGGGTCCAGATAATGGGCGCAAATAATGCACCTCCTGCAATTGACGCCGTACTCAATACCATTTCTACAATACCACCAATCATTGGCACCAGCATGGCAATACCAATAGTAATGAGGCCAAACAATACTGTAAAAAACCTGGCGGCCCTTATCAGCGTCTTCTCAGTGGCATTGCTATTGAATAATTTCTTATAGACATCGTGCGCAAAAACAATGGCCATCATGTTAATGGTAGTGTTGGCTTTGCTTGCACTGGCGGAAATCATGCCAGACAATACCAACCCTATCAAACCGGCAGGCAATACCCGCTGGCACAACATCATATACGCACCTTCTGCCTGCAGCCCCTGCAGGCCGGGGTTAATGACACGGTATAACATCGGCGGCAGCATCCAAATAAAAGGACTGACTAAATACAGCAGTGTGAACAGATAGGCTACTTTTTTTGCATTGCGTTCGGTTGATACACTGGTATAACGCTGCACATAGGCCCAATTGCCACCAATATATACGGTTTGATAAGCCAGAAAAGCAAGGAAAAATCCAAATGAATACTCGCTGTTGAAAAAATTAAAAAAACCATCAGGAGACTTGCTTACAAAACTACTGACGCCACCTGCTTCATTGAACGCCATCGGTATTACAATTAGTACCGCTGCTGTCAAAATTACAAACTGAACAACATCTGTAACAAGCACTGCCCATAAACCACCAGCAGCAGTGTATAAAATAATGATGCCCCCGATGATAAGAATGCAGCTATTTAATGAAAGGGGTGTTGCCACACTTACCATTTTTCCTACGGGGTATAATACTGATGCAGTAGTAAACAACCCATGCAGCATTATTAAAACAGTATAGAACTGCTGCGTTTTTGCGCCAAGTCTTTTGCCAATATAATCCGCCGCCGTAACAGCACCAGTACGTTTCCATTTAGCAGCAATAAAAAAACCTACCAACAAACCACCCAATGCCATGGTTAGTTGTATACCATTGGCCACAAAACCACTTTTATAGGCAATCGATCCCCACACTACAAATGTACCAGCAGAGAAATAACTGATAAATAAAGAGATGCTGTTTATCCACCACGGGGTTGAGCCTCCTGCCTCAAAAAAAGCCGCGGAATTTTTGCTGCCCATTCTTGTAAACATCATACCAATGCCCAGTATCAGCAAGGCAAAGACCGCCATAACAATAAAATCAAGTTGCCCCATAGGTCGAATTTATTTTCGTCTGGTCAATAAACGGGCGGACATACAGGTCTGCCCTCGCTTGCATTTACCTGCAATGGCCCCGCTGCCAGGAAGGATGCAGGTATTTTCCATTGTCCACATTTTCATCCTTCCATCATTCAATCTTATACACCTTCATCCCATACGGCTGCAAATTTGTTTGCCAGGATTCACCTGCAGCGATATTTTCTCCCAGCTGGAGTTCTGTTATTTTTCTTGGCGTTACAAAAGCATTGTCATGTAATTTTTGCATATTCAATTTTATATTGCCCTTTAATGCATCGCCCCTGTCGTTCAGCAAAACAACAAATAGTTTTTTCTTATCTGTACTTTGCGCCATTACATATTCTATGTTGGGGTTATCGCATTCAATCAATCCTTCGCGTATCAGCAGGTTGGCTGATTCGTTATAAATTTTACCAGGCGCAAAACCATAAGATTCATGCGGCCCCACCTTTGGTGTAACAAAACCCCGTGGAAAAATAATTTTATTGCCCGAGCGAAGCTGTGCTTCTGACATCAGATAATCAGTTATCCATCCCACCTGCCACCAGGCATGGTGCGGGTAAGGCCCGGCACCTTTGTTCATCGCATTCCAATAATAAGAAGCTACGCTGGTTGTACTATCCACAAATGCATCTCTTCCAATAGCTGCAGCCCTTGCCATTTCAATAAACAAACTATCATGCGTTATTTGAAACATACGCACAAACATGCCTGCATGACTGCAAAGCACGATAGGCCCGGCACCATTGGCAGAACCAATAATGCCGCCGTGTTCAAAACTAAGACCAGCTTGCGCAATTTGCCAGTCTTCGCGCTGTACACCATTGACTGTTTTTATTTTAGTAGAAGGTACCGGTTGGGTATAAATAGAAGTAAGGTACATTCTTGCAGTTGAAATAGCTGCCGTCTCGTATTTTTTATCACCGGTCATATCATACAAATCCAGCAGCGCTTGTGCCGACTGGCCTGTTGCAAAGTCTGGCGCATACCTTGCGTCACCACAAACACCAATAAAATTTCCTTTCGATACCGCATTTTCCAAAAACCAATCCGCGCCTTTTTTTGCAGCCAGTAAATATTTTGGATCTTTTAAAAGGCGGTAAGCCACCATCAATCCATAAAATGTTGGCCGCAAATCTTTTATATCCGTAAACAATGGCTGATCGGTAAATTTATCATAGCCAACTTCCCAGCTGCCATCAGGCTTTTGCCATTTCAGTAACAGTTCGGCACCCAGTGCCAGCCGTTTTTTCAGTTCAGTATTGCCTGGTTCAAACAATAGGATATTACCAATGTCCAGCATAATATAATAAGTAAGGCTCACAGGCTCTACAAACTCACCCCATTCTTCTGTAAAATGTTTGCTTTTTGAAAGATAGTACTGACCAATAGCAGCTCCCTGGAAAAAGCCAGCCGTTGTTTGCTGCTGCGCCAGTTTAAAATTGAGTGCATAAGGCAACACACTGTCTTTTAGAAATGTATCGTTACTGGTATTGGCCAACATCCACATGGCGCCGTAGTCAGAATTTTTTATTGCATCGTGATTAGAGCCTACTACCCCACCGAGATAAGATTGCCCTCCTATTTTTAACCCGTTAAAATCTTCAATATTCCACAAAGAGGTTTTCCTGTCAGAAAGATATCGCTGCATCTTTTCTACCCTGCTGGTAAGCGATTGCTTATTAGTCCGTAATGCAAGCGCTTTTTTAAAATCGTAAATATCATTAACAGCATGTGCCAGCGCCTGCCACCATTTACCATTTAATAAACTATACCGGAAAGAATAATGTAAAACCGCACCGCTTTTCAAATTGGATGTTGGTTCTCCCAGCACCGGGTAATACAATGTTGGCGTAAGTGAAGACTTCCTGTTTTTATGAGATACCGCAACAAACCAATCCTGGTGCGAGTATTTATCAGACGCCCATGGATCGCGGCCCAGGCCCGGCTCAGGGATTACTGAAATTGAAATATTATCTTTTGTAGTGATGATGGGGCAAAGTGTACTGGCACACCGCTCCCGATAAATAACCGGCAGTTGTGGTATCCCCTGCCCATACGCATACGACAAAACAAAGTTTGGTTGAATGCTGTTTCCCTGAAAATAACCCGGCACCGTTGCCCACTCCAGTTGGTTTTCATCAATGGTTACAAGCGAAGGACTTGCCAGTGAATAGTAACCACCCATTTTACAAACCATGCTTTGCCTGACCTGTATATCTCCATTAAATTGCTCATCCAGCCTCCATTCATCCGTGATGGTGGCAAGCGGCGTTTCCTGGGTAAACACAATTACATTTTTGCCGCTTACTTTTGCGGTAGCTGGAAAGAAATGATAAGCTTTTCCCGCGCGGTTCAATGAAACCGGCGAGGTGGATTGCTTCCATACATT
>DATJGC010000031.1:0-6945 GCA_035495345.1 Chitinophagaceae bacterium
CCTGCTTTCCTGCGCCAGTTAAAAACGGAGCGTACAAGAGACATTGCCGCTCTGGCGGCCTATGCCCTGCCGTCGGTGACATTAAAAACCGATTAATGTGGTAGCGCTGGCAGTTCATTGATAAAAAAATGAGTTCCTGGCGGTTGAAAATGTTGAGCTGCTGCCGCGGCGCAGCGCTTTGGGCAATCTTTGCCTATCTTCCGGGTACTAAAATGGCAGCATGAAACAAGGCTTTTGCATCTTCCTTTTCTCCTGTTGGCTGGCTACCGGTGTGGCACAACCGCTTTCAAAAACAGAACAGAAAATTATTGCGGCGGCAGCGGCCGGTATGCCTGCTACCCTGCAGTTGTTGAAAAACGCCGTGGATATTAACAGCGGCACCTTTAATATAGAAGGCGTAAAGAAAACAGGCCAGTTGCTGGCAAAAGAGCTGGAGGCGCTGGGCTTTACCGTTAGCTGGATACCGATGCCGGATTCACTGCACCGGGCGGGCCACCTGGTGGCGGTACGCAAGGGAAAGAAGGGGAAGAGGTTGCTGCTGCTGGGGCATCTTGATACTGTGTTTGAACCTGCAATGCCCCCCAATCCGTTTACCATGCTGAATGATACCACCGCTACCGGCCAGGGTGTAAATGATATGAAGGGTGGCGATGTACTGGTAATTGCAGCGTTAAAAGCCTTGCAGCAACAGAAGCTTCTAGACAATACCAGCATTACCGTGTATTTTACCGGTGATGAAGAAAATGCAGGCGAACCGCGCAGCATCAGCAGAGCCGATCTTATCAACCGCGCCAAAGAGAATGATATTGCACTGGCATTTGAAGGCGCCACAGACCTGCAGACGGTGGCCACGGCCCGCCGCGGCGCCAGTGAATGGACGCTGGAAGTAAGCGCGCGGCAGGCACATTCATCAGGCATTTTTGGCAAGGCTGGCTACGGCAGCATTTATGAAGCCACACGCATCGTCAATTCTTTTAGAGAGCAGTTAGGCCGGCAGCCTTTTTTAACGCTGAATCCTTCTTTGATAGTGGGAGGTGCAGATGTGCAGTTTGATGAAGAAGCGCAGAAAGGTGCTACTGCTTCCAAGACAAATATTATTGCCCCCGCTACAAAGGTCATTGGTGATCTACGCTTTCTTACAGAACAACAAAAAGAAGCTGCGCGCGATACCATGCGGATGATAGTATCGCAGCACCTGGAAGGCACCAATGCAAGCATCCGTTTCAGGGACGGTATTCCGGCTATGCCGCCTACTGCCGGCAATGATTCACTGGTAACGGTGCTAAATAATATCAGCAATGCACTCGGGTACGGCGCTGTTGTTGCGGGAGACCCCGGCGCGCGTGGCGCTGGTGATATCTCTTATATTGCTGCGTACCTCCATTGCCTTGATGGCCTGGGTGCTTCCGGCAAAGGCGCGCATGCGCCGGGCGAGGTCATTGATTTGGCGGTTTACCCAAAGCTGATTACTAGAACGGCCTTGTTGATTTATCGTCTTACACGATAAATGTTTTTTTTACCTGAGCTTTATCCGGATATCATAAGGATAGTCGCTGATGCCCAGCACCTGCACCTCACTGATGGCAGGGTGCAGCGGGTTCAGCAGGAAATTAGATTCTTCCGGTATAACAACGGAGGGCAACTGTATCACCAGTGCTTTTGATTCTTTTAATAAACGGGTGCCAAAATCTTTTGTAGAAGAGGGTGCCGGCGAGTGCTGCCAATCACCCGGCAGATCTGCCATAGTAAATGTTAACAGCGAATTATCAGGGATGGAGAAGGCAATGATGCTGAGTGCGCGAGGTATATCAATCGCATTTACATTTACGGTATACTCCAGTACCGCCAGTGCCCTGGATTGTGAAGTATAAAGACAGGGTGTGTTTTCATGGTTCCATCTTCCGCCAAAAAGCCTGGCGCCTTCGCCGGTAAGATCTGCTGCATAACCTGTTCTGGCAATTCTGTAAACAATCATCAGTAACGGTTATGAGTATACGCCATAATCAATTCTTCCTATAAGACTTTTTACTTCTTCTCTTCCAAATTGGTTATTGATAAGTTCAAAAGGTGTGTAATCTCCAAGGGCGGTGTTTTTGCGAAACATCCAACGGTTAAAACGTTCTTTATCTCCAAAAACCTCATAGCCGTATAAATAGATATCTTCAAGGCCCACAATCTTTTCACTAACGGCAAAGTTGAACCTGTCTTTACCCTTTATATTAATTAAAGTAGCCCTTGCGGTAGAAAGGCCCTGTGCCAGTGTATCATAGTCTAAACCCGCCTGTTCTTTTAAGACTTCCAACTCTGTCTTACTTACCCCGTTTTTTACCACCTCCAGTTTTTCCATGGCAGTCATGTGGTTGGCAGGCTTCCTGGCGGCCGCCCCCTGGCTAAACCCATTTACAACATGCCCGTTTTGTACGCCAAGTTGATATATTGCAGCGGGCTCTTCAGCCTTTGAAGCGCTTTCATTACTGGTATATGGTTGCCTGGACCCCGGTTTCTTCTTTGCTGCCATAGTATATATTTTTATTAAATTCAGTATAAATTTATACTATTTTACACAAACCGCCAAGTTTTTACCCCTCTTTACAAATTTTTACCCTTTTGCCAACAACCCACCCCGTTATGCTATACCCATCAGTTTATCAGGTGTTATGGGCAGTTCACGGATACGCCTGCCGGTGGCGTTGTAAATGGCATTGGTAATGGCCGGCGCAACGCCAATGAGTGATATTTCCCCGATTCCCTTGGTACCAATTGGGTTGATAATCGGGTCTGGTTTATCTATAAAGATTGCCTCAATAGGCGGAATATCAGCATTTACGGGCACATGGTAATCTGCAAAATTGCCGTTAATATATCGTCCGTAGCGATCGTCTATCACCGCCTCTTCCGTCATGGCCATTCCTATACCCCCTACCGCACCGCCAATCATCTGGCTGGAGGCCGTCTTATGGTTTACAATCTTACCCGCATCCACCACGGCCACTACTTTTTTGATCTTTACCACGCCGGTCAACGGATGCACATACACCTGTGCAAAATGCGCGGAGAAAGAATACATAGAATATTTCTTGCCCTCTTCCGCACCTTGCGATTCCTGCGTTAGCTCCAGTTCAGGCAGCTGCAATTGTTTCAGCACCGTAGCATAATCAATGGCCTCTTTGCTGTCTTCGGGTTTACCCAATAAAACATACAGTTTCTTTTGCAGCGCCACACAGGCATCGTGCACCGCAGAGCCCACAGAAGAAACAGTGGCAGACCCACCCTGGGTTGGTGCCATGGGGTAGGCAGACTCGCCCAAATCAAAGCTTATCTTTTCGGGCGAAAGGCCCAGTGTATCAGCGGCAATAATTACCATGGAGGTAGCAGTACCCGGGCCAATATCACTGGCCGCACTTTGTATCCTAACAGATCCATCGGCCAGCAACTTGATCTTTGCAAAGCTGCGCGAACGATAAGCACCAAAAACGCCGCAGCCAATACCATAGCCTACCAGCCAATCTCCGTCTTTCAGGCTGCCAGGCTTAGTAGGCCGGTTCTTCCAGCCAATACGCTCAGCCCCCAGCTGGTAACATTCTTTCAGGTATTTGCTAGACCAGGGCAGGTTACGATCCGGATCAACCGATGCATAATTAACAAGCCGTAGCTCGATAGGATCCATCGACAGCGCATACGAGAGTTCATCCAGCGCAGACTCCAGCGCAAATGCACCGGTGGCCTCACCCGGACCGCGCATGGGCGCCGGCACACCAATGTTCAATGGCACCACTTTGTATCGGGTATTGGCATTGGCACTATTATATAAGAAACGCGATACGTTTACGGAACGCTCTGTAAATTCTTCGTACACCGCCGTCTGTGAATGAGATTCATGGGTAATACCCAGCAACTTTCCATCGGTACTGGCGCCCAGTCCTATCTTTTGCACGGTTAGTGGCCGGTAACCCACCAGCGTAAACATCTGCTCTCGCGTAAGGGTGAGCTTAACCGGGCGCTTTACCAGCTGCGCCGCCTGCACCGCCGCAATTTCGTGTGGCCATGTACGTAAGGAAGAACCAAAAGCACCGCCTACAAACCTGGAATGAATCTGAACATTTTTCTCCTCCAGCTTAAACGCATTGGCAATGCTTTTTTGAGAATTTACAACACCCTGTGATTTTGTATAGATACTCACCTTGTCACTGTCGTCCCACACCGCCGTGGTTACATGCAACTCCATCGGGTTGTGCATTTCTGAAGGCAGTGTATACTCCTGTTCAATCTTTACCGGTGCATTCTTATAGGCATCGGCCTCACCCCTTGTATAATCTTTGTAATTGCCACCCTGCGGCACAACACCCTTGTCTATATTTTTCCTGAAATTGGTTTCAAACGCCTGCTTATCATATCGCGCCTTTACCAGGCTGGCCGCAAAAGTAGCGCGCTCAAAAGTATCCGCCACTACCAGGGCGATAGGCTGACCGTTAAAATACACCTGTTTGTCATTGAACAACTTTAAACCGCGAATAGGTTTTTCTGCCCCGGCCTGGTAACCAGGCACGGGCGGTGCATTAAACGGTGTTATTACCGCAAGCACGCCGGGTGCAGCCAGTGCCGCTTTGCTGTCTATTTCAAGCAGGGTTCCGCTGGTTATATTGGCCGGTACCAACACGGCATAGGTAAGCCCGGGCAAATCATACTCACCTGAATATTGCGCACCGCCGGTTACTTTGAGGCGGCCGTCTACACGACTTAACGGTTCACCAATTGCATTTTTTTTCATGTCAATATTATTATGGTTTGCTGCGGCAGATGACGTCCGCAGATCAAATACCGGCTGCTGTTTTAATGGCCTGCTGCAATGTGTTGGGCGCCAACTGCAACTTGAATTTATTATGCGTATAAGCATGTGCGCCTTCCATGGCCATGGCAGCCGCCTGCTTATAATTTGCTTCCGTTGCAGGCTTACCCTGCAGCCATTGTTCTACCGCAGGTAAACGCCAGGGTTTATGCGCCACGCCGCCCATGGCAATGGCCGCATGTGCAATGGTATTACCTTCTAACTGTAAGGCCACCGCTGCAGACACCAACGCAAACGCATAAGAAGATCTATCGCGCACTTTCAGGTAATGTACATTCTTTGTAAACCTGGCGGCCGGCAGTTCTACCGCGGTAATAAGTTCTCCCTGCTGCAGCTGGTTATCTAACTCTGGATGATCACCCGGCAAGCGGTGAAAATCTGCAAATTTTATTCTTCGCTCACCTTTAGCACCGGTGATAATAACAGTAGCATCCAGCGCCGTCATGGCCACATTCATATCACTGGGGTTTACGGCAATGCATTTTTCACTGGCGCCAAAAATGGCATGCATCCGGTTATACCCTTCCAGCGCCCCACAGCCGCTGCCGGGCACTCGTTTATTACAGGGCATCATGGCATCAAAAAAATAAGGGCAACGGGTGCGCTGCATCATATTACCGCCCACAGTGGCCATATTCCTCAACTGCGGAGAAGCCCCGGCATTGATGGCCAGTGCAAGCAACGGATAATTTTTCTTTACCAGCGGATGTTCTGCCACCTCGGTATTACTGGCCAGCGCTCCAATGCGCAAACCCCCAGGCGTTGCTTCAATCTTTTTCAGCGGCAGCTGGTTAATATCCACCAGTTTTTCCGGCAGCACCAGGTGCATCTTCATTAGGTCTAACAGGTTGGTACCACCCGCCAGGAAATAAGCCCCTGTATTTTTGCCCACGGCTTTTATAGCAGCGGCCGCATCGGCCGACCGTACATATTGAAATGGATTCATGACAGGCCTCCTTCTTTTGCTTCTTTAATCGCATTTACAATATTGGGATAGGCGCCACAGCGACAAATATTGCCGCTCATGAACTCCCTGATCTCATCATCTGAACCCGCATGTCCTTCTTTTACCAGCGCCACAGCAGACATAATTTGCCCCGAGGTACAGTAGCCGCACTGAAACCCATCGTGTTTAATAAACGCTTCCTGCATGGGGTGCAGGTTGCGGCCACTGGCCAACCCTTCAATGGTAGTTATCTTCTTCCCTTCGTTACTAAGGGCCAGGCTTAAACATGAATTAATACGCACACCGTTTACATGTACCGTGCAGGCACCACACTGGCCACGGTCGCAACCTTTCTTTGTACCTGTTAAGTGAAGCTCTTCGCGCAGCAGATCAAGCAGCGTTACCCGAGGTTCTACAGCCAGGCTATGCTTCCGGCCATTTACTTCCAGGTGTAGGGGTACTTTTTCAAATACGCCCGCCAGCTTATCATCCCAGCGTTTATCTGCCGCCTTTAAAACGGTGCCGGGTGCCAGCGCAATGGCCGTGAGCAAGGTTGATTGCTTTAGAAAATCTCGCCGGGTCTCTCCGCCCTGCTGGTTGGCTTCCGGTGTTGTACAAGTTTTTTTTCTGGCCATAGATTGCAACTTAAAAGTGAACAGAAGTAGGTGCAGGCTATTGCTGCAATAATCAGACTTAAAATTACGTGTGGAAAAGCGTCTACCAAGTTACCGCAATTTTTTGGGCGGCAATAATTAAACCTGGCTTAAAACAGCCGCTGACCAACCCACCCTACCGCACAAAAAAAGCGCCACGGTTAACCGTGGCGCTATATTGCAAGAAATGAAGCTATTAATTAAACAGGTAACGAATACCAAATTGCATCTGCCAGCGTGAGAAAATGCTGGTGTTGTAAGAGGTACTGTTTACATACGGCACCTGGTTGGCAGCATCCTGTTGTGTAAAGGAATAGCTGGGTGTTTTGCCATCTGCTGCTAAACCTTCATAGCGCAGGAAGTTGCTGAGCGATGGAGATTTTGCAAGTCCCCAGTATTTATTCAGCAGGTTGCCCACGTTCAGGATATCCAGTGACAGGCGAAGTGTATGACGGTCACCGCCAGATTTAAATGAAATGTCTTCTGTAATATTCAAATCC
>DATJGC010000032.1:0-10722 GCA_035495345.1 Chitinophagaceae bacterium
GTGCTACAGCTCACCCATGCAATGGCTGAAACGCTTGCTGCAGCACAGTTGTAGCCCAAAAGTAAAACACAGCGGCGTTGCAGGTGAGAAGCCCGGCCGGCTTTGAGGCCGATCACTTAAAAGATTACCCGGACAACAGTGTGTTTAAAACCTCATTTCTTGTTCGTTAAAAAACGTAAAATGAATGAGGTAAACAACATGGCCATTATTTTCCTTGCTTCTACCTTGCCATCATAACCAAACGCACGCCCTGCAAAATGCACGGGTCTAGCGCCAGGAAATTGATGATATGTCTTATTTCAGAATCAAAAATGCCTTGTCCAGAACCGGCAGCCTCCTTTTTGTTTTTTGCTGTTCTTTATTCTCAGTCGTTCACGCGCAGATGCGCTGGGATGGGGACGCGGGCGATGGCCAATGGTCTACGGCCAGCAACTGGCAGGGAGACAGGTTGCCTGAAGCAACTGACCAGGTATTGCTAGACAATAGTCTTGTCAGCAGTTCTTATACTGTAACATTGCCCAACGGCAGCGCCTCGGTTACTGTGGGTAGCATTGTGATTACGCCGGGTGGCAGTAATACCATACAACTGGTGTTACCGGCTACCAATACGGCCACCCCGGCACTCAGTACCAGCGGTGATATGTACGGATTGCTCCTGAACAAGGGCGCTGTATTTATGAATGCATCCGGTTCTACGGGTGCTGCTTCGCTGCTGATCCATGATTCTTTACGCATCAATAACGGCGGGCAGTATATTCACCATACACGCAGTTCACACGCTGTCATGTTGCGGCTGCTATCCCGGTCGCCGGGTACAGAGCGCGGCGTATTTGTTTTTGATGTACCGGGCGGTGGGTATACCATTGCTACCACCGGCAGAACTTATGGTACACTGATACTGGATTCCAGTGCCTCCGGCGGTGAACAGGTATACAGCAGCACTGCGGCCAGTCCGTTTACCGTTAATGGAGACCTTGTTATTAAACAGGGTGTAAAACTGCAGTTGGATATTACCGCGGCCACCACCATCCGCGGGCAGTACATCCAGGAAGGCGGGGTCTTTAACCTTGCCAGCCAGGCCAATAGCAATACCGTATTTGTACAGGGAAACTGCCTGCAAACGGCGGGTAGCATTGTTGCATCAGCCAACGCCAGGCCCAGCCTTGTATTTAATGGCCAGCAGCTGCAGCAGGTACAGCTTACAGGTATTACCAACCAGGTAAATATTGGCATAGACAATAGCGCGGGTATTGAGTTGATGGCCCCGCTAACCATCCCCTATAAGCTTCAATTACAAAACGGCACAGTGCATGCCGGCGGCTTTCTGGTAACGCTTTTACCAGGAGCCATACTGGTAGCAGACTCGCTTCCCAACAATCAATTTATAGACGGTGCATTGAGGAAAGAGGGTCTCCCTGCGGGAACCTACACTATGTTTCCTATTGGCAGCGGGCAAACAAAGCGATGGCTATCGCTGCACAATGCAAGTGGCAATTATACGGCTTTGTTTACCAATGCCAACCCGGCCAGCCTGGCAACAGCCCCACCTTCTCAACTGCACCATACCTCAGCACTTGAGTACTGGACGCTGAAGGCAGATGCACAGGGTGCAGGCGGCGCCAACGTAGAACTTTCTTTCAACAATGTCAACAGCGGTGGTATAACGGATATGGCTACCCTAAGAGTGGCGCAGTTGCAATCAGGGAGCTGGACAAATATTGGCAATACCGCTACCAGCGGTTCGGCAGGCGCGGCGGGTTCTGTCATTAGTGAGGCGGTAGCTACCATCGCGGGTGAGCAGTTTTTTACGCTGGCCAGCGCCACTACACAGAACCCCCTGCCCATTAATTTACTTTCCTTTACTGCTGCTGCACATGAACCAGAGATATTATTAAACTGGTCAATGGCGGCATCATCTCAGCCGGCGGCAATTGAGCTGCAGTGGGCAAACGAACAGCAAACATACACTACGCTAGCCCGGTTTCACCCCGCGCCTGGCCAGGTGAACTACAGCTACACAGATAAAAACGTGCTGACTGGTAAGCGATACTATCGTTTAAAGACCATTACTGCAGATGGCGCGGTTGATTATAGCGAGGTGCTGGTGGTGCTGAGCAAAGCTGCGCCTATGCCGCTACAGTTGTATAATGCGGTTGGTTCATCCAGGCCCATGTTACGGTTGGGCGCCACAGAAACAGGGCAGGCCAGCATTGAAGTGTATGACATGATGGGGCGCCTGGTTTGCAGGCAGACCACCATGCTGCAACGCGGTAGCAATCTCATTGCAATCCAGCTGCCGCCCGCTTTTAGTGGCATGTATGCAGTAAGATTGTTAAGACCAGGATTTGCTACAATGGTCACCACCGGGGTGAGCGTCAATAAATAGGGTAGACCAATGCAGCATAAAAACGAATGGCATCTGCTTTGCGATAGCGATGGCCAGTATCCCGGGTTGCATAAAAAAGAATGGGAACTGCTTTGCGAAAGCGATGGCCAGTATCCCGGGCTGCATAGAAAAGATCTACGCTAATAATGATACAGTGATTCTGTGTCAAGGGCCCTGGCAGAGGCAAGGGTGCATCTCTTAAATTTATTGAAATGATGAGCACTTTAAGGAGAAGACCTGGCAACCCCAGATGCTTATCAAAGCTTTTTTAGAATTGCTGCCACCTGTTTTTTAAACTGCAGCAGCGCCTGTTGTTCCTGCAATATGAAACTGTTCTTTTCAAGGCTGCCGGTAACAACTTCCATTTCTTTACGGTTTTGGTATACCATGGTCCTGAAAGGGTTGGTATAGTCCTTGGCCCGGCTTTCATAAATGCCCTTTACCATCCATTCCTTCGTATAAACGGCCTGTTGCAATAATTGCTGCAATGCTGGCTTGCTTTTCCTCCATTGGCCTCCAGCCACTACCTGCAAGGCCGCCAGCGCATGTTGCAGCCGCTGTTTTGGATACAGCATTGCCTGTTTCCTGTAAAACTCGTGCACAGCCGACCAGTTTTTTACCTTGTTGTTGCTTATCTGTAAAAGCAGCTTATCAAGTTCTAAAGAAAGAATCAGCTGTCCACCGGCATTTACCCATGGCTGCAACTTGCCGGCAGCAGGCAATGCTTTCAGCAACTCGTCGAAACCATTCACCTCGTTATTTTCAATAAATGTTACCAGTGCATTGGCGGCATAATACAGGATCAGCTCCTTGTATACCTGGTAAGCCTGCAGGGCTTTTATGAGCACTACATTTCTATCACTGTTCTCCACCGAGGGCAGTAACAATTCAAGTTCATCTACCAGGTGATCATTAGCGGCAAGCAGTTTTTCGCCGGTGGTTTGCATTTCAGTCTCTGTCATCCGCTGGCTGAATTTTTTACAATAGGCCCTGCCTACCGCCAGCCTCATGATGTCTAAGGCTTCAATAATTTCATTAACGCTGTCTGGCGCCAGGAAGTCGTATTCAATCAGCTGCGTTTTGTCCGTCCGTTTATCCCGGTCTACATATTTCCAGGCATTGCGGGCCAGCGCATACATATTGTACATAAACCAGTAAGCGGGCATTATCAGCAGCTGGTCTTTGCTAACATCATTGCTCACCAGCGCAAAAGGAAAAGGAATTTTTAGTTCCGCAGGGTAATCCCCTTTTGCCAGAATGCAAAAGCTTGCAAAAATGGAATTATGTTTTAGGCTCACACAGAGGCCGGGCCAGAAGCCCCTGCCCGCAATGATTTCACCATCGGCACTACGCGAGTTATGATTAGAACCAATGGTAGCGCCCGCCGCCATATTGCTTTGGCCCATCACCAATGCCGCGCAAAGAAATGAATTGTTATGGTGCTGCTCGTGGGCGGGGAAAATAAGTGAATTCAAGACCTCGCAACAGGAGATGGTGGCGTTATTGCCCAGATAAGAATTGATAAGCCTGGCGCCGTATTTCAGTTGAGAATGAGACGCCATAAAAAAACGAACTGCCTTTACCCCATAAAAAATGCGGCAACCTTCGTTGATAATACCATTAACCAGTTCGCAACCTTCGCCTACCTGCGACTTTGCATCACCGTTAGAGTTGATGGTGAGGTTTTTTAGTTTATTAGCGCCTTTGATGTAGGCGTCACTCCCAATCCACACGTCTTTAATAATACGGCAATTCTTTATCACGGTGCGGTCGCCAATCTCGCCGTAATAACCGCGGCGTTTGTCAAATTCATTATCAGTAAATTGTTTGAAGGCATTTTGCAATGGCTGGTTGTCCCGGCCCCTTGACCATAGCCAGGCATCGCCCGGCAGCATACCATCAAAAGGTATAATACTGCGGCCCGCATTCTCATTGCATATTTCCATCCAAATGCGGTTGGCCTCCTCTTCGCCTTCTTTCACAATACCATTGCCAAAACGCGCATAGTCTGTGGTGGCCAGTTCATTTACATTTACAATCATGGCATCATTGCCAATGATATAATGTGCCAGGTAATTGCAATTGTCAATCACTACGTTATTGCCAAGGTCTGAACTGATGATGGTGCTGTTATACAATCCTACCGGTCTTCTCAGGTTATGAAATTCCAGGTAAAACGCTTCCAGCCTGCCAATGCGCACCAGTCCGTAAAACTTGCAGTTCTGTACCAGCTCAGGAGAAAATGCATCAGACACCAGCAGGTGGTTCCAGTTGTCTGATGTATTGCGGTTATGCACCAGTATTTCAATTTCCTTTGCCGTTAACTGGCGGTAATGAATGGTGTTTTTGTTCTGCTGGTTACGCAGGTAATATTCATCTTTTCCTTTTGGCAAAAAGGCAGGTGCTACAAAATTGTAGCCAAGGGTATTGACAGGGCTCTTGCGTATGATATTCATGCAGTTTTTTTAGACTAATGCTTCTATAGATTTTTTGCTCGGGCCATTGCTATTCAACCGTTACACTCTTCGCAAGGTTGCGTGGCTTGTCTACATCCAGGTTACGCGCCACGCCGGTGTAATAGCTCAGGAGCTGCAGTGGAATAACGCTCAGCATAGGCGCTACTATTTCATTGGCCTCGGGTACAATCATAATATCATCGGCCATGCCTGCAATGGCTTCATCTCCCTGGCTTACCACCGCAATCACCTTGCCCTTGCGCGCTTTTATCTCCTGTATATTGCTTACAATCTTTTCATAGTACACATCTTTGGTGGCCACAAAAAATACCGGCAGCGATGCATCTACCAGGGCGATGGGCCCATGTTTCATTTCTGCGGCGGGGTATCCCTCTGCATGTATGTACGAGATTTCTTTGAGCTTTAACGCGCCTTCTAATGCAATGGGAAAGTTGTAGCCACGGCCTAGGTACAATGCATTGTGCGCATCTTTGTATTTCTCAGCAATGGCTTTTATGTGAGAAGTGTCTTCCAGTATGCTGGCTGCCTTGGCCGGTATTTCATGCAATTCTTTTAACAGGTCCATATACCGATCCTGGTCGATGGTACCTTTCACATGCGCCACCTTTAATGCCACCATGGTAAGCACTACCAGTTGCGCCGTAAATGCTTTTGTACTGGCAACGCCAATTTCAGGTCCGGCATGCGTATAGGCACCAGCGTGAGAAATGCGCGCAATGGAAGACCCCACTACGTTCAGAATGCCAAAGATGATGGCACCCTGTTCCTTTGCTTTTTCTATGGCTACAATGGTGTCTGCGGTTTCGCCACTTTGTGAAATGGCAATGATTACATCGCCCCTGTGCACTACAGGGTTCCTGTACCTGAACTCTGAAGCATATTCTACTTCCACGGGTATACGGCACAATTCTTCAATTACATATTCTGCCACCAGCCCGGCATGCCAGCTGGTACCACAGGCAATGATGATAATGCGTGGCGCATTCACCAGTTGGTCTATATAATTCTGCACACCACTCATGGTAATGGTGCCAGCTGTTGCATCCAGCCTTCCGCGCAAGCAATCATAGATGGTGGCGGGCTGTTCAAAAATTTCTTTCAGCATAAAATGCTCAAACCCGCCTTTCTCAATCGCTGCCAGTTCAAGGTCAAGCTTCTGTATATAGGGCGTAATCTTTTCATTGCCCAGGTTTTTCAAAATCAATTCATCTGCCCGCAGAATGGCCAGCTCATAATCATTTACATAGACCACTTCCTTTGTATATTCAATAATGGGCGATGCATCTGAGGCCAGGAAATGTTCTCCCTTGCCAACGCCAATGACTAATGGGCTGCCTTTGCGTGCAGCAATCAGCGTATCGGGGTGTGCTGCGTCTATCAGCACAATTACATAGGCGCCGGTAACTCTTTTCAACGCAATGCGCAAGGCCTCTTCCAGGCTGCAGGCGTTTTTTTGCTGAATGTCTTCAATAAAGTTGAGCAGTACTTCCGTATCGGTATCGCTTTTAAATTGGTAGCCCTTGTTCTCCAGATCTTTTTTTAATTGTGCATAGTTTTCAATGATACCATTATGAATCATGGCCAGCTGCCCGTTGGCGGAAACATGCGGATGTGCATTGCGGTCGCTGGGCTCTCCATGGGTGGCCCAGCGTGTATGGCCAATGCCAATATGAGATTGCAACTGCTTGCCCAATACGCTTTCTTCCAGGTCTGCCACCCTTCCTTTCTTTTTATACACTGCCAGTCCGCTTTCATTGATAAGCGCCACCCCGGCGCTATCATATCCACGGTATTCCAGGCGTTTCAATCCTTTGATGATAACCGGGTAGGCTTCACGCGGACCGATATAGGCAACTATTCCACACATAAAAGAATAATTTTAATGCAAATTAAATTTTGTCAAAAATAAACTGTTTGTCCTGGCAGACCGGTATTATTTAGCAGCCAGTTACATTATCATACCAATCTTCACCAGGCAATAACAAGATAGTGAAAGCAGGTACTTAACTTGTTAAGCACTTGATAATACCACTGGCTACGGCGTTAAATAACCCGGCGTTTATTATAGCAGGATGGCGCAGGACGATTTAGCCCCACCCTTGCTTACTTTTAGCCGGTGAACATGTAATAGATATGCCTGCTGTATGATTAAAAAATTACCTGCCTGTTGGCTGCTTGCTTTTACAAGGTTGCCTTTACAAAGCATGTATTGTTGGAAAACGATAGTTGGATCCTGTCTTTTTCTCCACCCTCTCTTGCCAGCCAATTGCCCGGGAGCTATTATCACTTATTATATTGCAGTTTGCCTCTTGGCCACTGGTTATTGGTGTAAAGAAAAAGAACTACCCAACACTATCCTGGGGAAGCGGTATACCAGACAAACTTACAAAAAGCTGATTACCTAACAATAAATTCGGGAACTGATAGAAATCAATACCGTTAACCTTTCAATAAAAAATGAACAATGACTGACCGCTTATGAAAAAAAGTATTGTACTCCTGTTGGCACTGGCGGGCTGTAGCTTACTGCAGGCACAATTACCATGGCCTGCTATTACGCAAACAGCCCGTCCCTGGACGCGATGGTGGTGGCAGGGTAGTGCGGTTAACAAAGCAGACCTGGCCGCTTCGCTAACAAAGTACCGGCAGGCAGGCATTGGCGGCGTAGAAATAACGCCCATCTATGGTGTTAAAGGGTATGAGGCGCAGTTTATTCCTTACTTATCGCCCAAATGGACAGACATGCTTTTATTTACACTGCAGGAGGCCCGGCGTTTAGGCATGGGGGTTGATATGGCTACCGGCACTGGATGGCCCTTTGGCGGTCCATGGGTAACAGCGGCAGACGCCTGTAAGAATATTAACCTCCAGATCATCCCATTGCAGGGCGGAGAACAATTGCAAACGCCGGTACAATTTATACAACAACCCCTGGTAAGAACAGAAAGTGGTATAGTGCCAGCGATAGCATCGCTTTCTTATCCAATCGCCACCAATGCCAATTTGCAACGCTATGCTTTTGACCAGGTTCGCTTTAAGCAAAAGCTGCCGCTGCAACTGCTGATTGCCTATCCTGACAAAGGAGACCCTGTTGATATCACCCGGTTTGCAGACAGTACAGGCAAGCTTCATTGGACGGCCCCCACCGGAACTAACTGGACACTGTATGCGCTTTTCCAGGGATGGCATGGCAAGATGGTAGAACGCGCAGCCCCCGGCGGCGAAGGTGATGCCATTGACCATTTCTCCGCAGTAGCGCTGCAACATTATCTTGCCAGGTTTGATAAGGCGTTTAAAGGGAAAGACATCGCCACCCTTCGCTGTTTCTTTAACGACTCTTATGAAGTAGATGATGCACGTGGCCAGAGCAACTGGACGCCGGGTTTACTACAGGCATTTGCCCAACGCCGCGGCTATGGGCTGGGCAGCGTGCTGCCTGCACTCTACCAGAAAGACAGCAGTGAAAAGAACAGTCGTGTGTTGTACGACTATCGCCTCACCATAGCAGAATTATTGCTGGAGCAATTTACAAAGCCCTGGCATGCCTGGGCGCGTGCAAAAGGCAAACAGGTGCGCAACCAAAGCCATGGTTCGCCGGCCAATATCCTGGACCTGTATGGTGCCATAGACATACCTGAAACGGAAGGCAATGAACTGCTCAGGTTTAAGTTTGCTACTTCTGCAGCACATGTACTGGGCAAGCCATTGGCATCTTCTGAGTCTGCCACCTGGCTCGATGAACATTTTCAATCGTCGCTCGGAGATGTTAAGCAGGCAATCGACAAATATTTTGCCGGCGGGGTAAACCATATTTTTTTTCATGGCACCAATTATTCACCCCAAAAAGAAACCTGGCCCGGCTGGCTGTTTTATGCAGCAGTGCACTTTACACCTGCCAACAGTTTCTGGAAAGACTTTCCGGCACTCAACAATTATATCGCCCGTTGCCAGTCGTTCCTTCAAACTGGCATCTCCAACAATGATATACTGTTTTACTTTCCTTTCCATGATAAATTGTCTGAACCCGGCAAGGAAATGCTGCATCATTTTGATGGCATGAAGGGTTTTGAGAACAGCGTATTTAAAGCAAGTGCAGAATACCTTTTGCAAAAGGGTTATGCCTTTGATTTCTTTTCAGACAAACAGCTGCAGGGCATTAAAACAAGCGGGAAGAAACTGGTTAGTGTTGCTGCAGAATACCAGGTAATGCTGGTAGCAGGGGCGCAATACCTGCCGGTAGAAAGCCTGCAGCAATTGCAGCAACTGGCCTATAAGGGCGCTACCATTCTTTTTTATAAGAACATTGCCGCGGGTCCGCCCGGTTGGTCGATGCTGGCCGAAAAACAAGCCGCCTACCAAAAAATTACCCGTACGCTTCAATGGCAAACCATGGATGGCATCAGCAAAGCCATCATTGGTAAGGGTCAGTTTATAATGAGTGAAGACCTGCCCGCATTGCTGCATGCCGCCGGCACCCGCAGGGAGAGCATGGCAGACAGCGGGCTTCAATTTGTGCGCCGTGTAAACAAGGGCGATGCTATTTATTTCATCAGCAACCCAACAGACCATGCGGTTACTGGTAAGATAGTGTTGCAGACTGGCGCTGCAGCAGTAGGAATATATGATCCGATGTTTAGCCGAAGCGGTCTTGCAAAACTGCAGCGCATGGGAAGCGACAGCGTTGGGCTGTTCATAGATCTGCCTGCCGGCGAAAGCCTGGTGCTACGCGGTACGCACACAAAATTGCAGGGATCGTTGTTTCCATTCACCCGGAAGGCCGGCGCCCCGCAACTACTGAACACAGGTTGGAAACTGCATTTTACGGAAGGGGGCCCAACATTGCCTGCAGATGCCAGCAATATCAGCCCGGGCTCCTGGACCGAGATAGACAGTAGCCATACAACAAAGATTTTTTCCGGTACGGGTTTGTACAGCATTCATTTCGGCAAACCGGCGGGTAACTATGCTGCCTTGCAGTTGCAGCTGGGTAAGGTGGGTGAGTCTGCAGCAGTAGCTGTTAATGGAACAAAAATAGCTGTATTGCTGGGGCCGGTGTTCAGCGTAAACATTCCTTCCGCGCTTTTAAAACAGGACAACATACTGGAAATACAGGTTACTAACGGTATGGCTAACCGCATTGCGGACCTCGACAAACGTGGCCAGCCCTGGAAAAAGTTTTACAATACCAACTTTCCGGCAAAGCTGCCGGAAAACCGCGGGCCAGACGGTTTGTTTACCGCCGCACAATGGACGCCAAAGCCATCCGGTTTAATGGGGCCTGTTACCTTAACGCCTGTTATATTTGTAGAATAATTTAATTAACAACAAACAGTCAATTATGAAAAAGTTTCTCTTCCTGTCGTTGCTTGCCCTGACCGTTTCTATTGCTATACAGGCCCAGTCAAAAGATGAACAAGCGGTGGCTGCTGCCGTTGAAACACTCCGCAAGGCCATGCTGGATGGTGACCGCGCAGCGCTGCTAAAAGTGAGTTCGCCCAACCTTAGTTACGGCCATTCAGGTGGCAAGGTAGAAGACCAGGCAGCATTTGTTGAAGCGCTGGCCAGTGGCGCCAATGATTTTGTAACCATCGACCTTTCTGAGCAAACGGTAAAAGTTACCGGCAATACCGCCATTGTACGCCATAAATTAAATGGTACCAGCAATGATGGTGGTAAACCAGGGGTGGTGAAGCTAAGCGTATTAACCGTTTGGGTAAAACAGGGAAAAGAATGGAAACTGCTGGCACGCCAGGCCGTAAAGCTGACCTAGTGTATACAATACATTGAATCCATTCTATAACAGCGTCCGCCGCGCAACAGCAATCGATAGTTGTATGCGGTCGCTGTTAATCTTACAAA
>DATJGC010000033.1:0-11632 GCA_035495345.1 Chitinophagaceae bacterium
CTTTTTTGCCATCAGTGTATTCAGGCAGTTGATAAAAGGCTTTAGAACATTGCATTTTGTGGGCCCCTGCATCACCGTTTTTGGTTCTGCCCGTTTTAAGGAAGACCACCAGTATTATATTGCTGCGCGTGAAATGGGTAAGCAGATTGCCGCGCTGGGCTTTACCACCATGACCGGTGGCGGACCGGGCATTATGGAAGCCGCTAACCGCGGCGCCTTTGAAAACGGCGGCATGTCTATTGGCTGTAATATCCAGTTGCCATATGAGCAGAAGCCCAATCCTTATGTACAGAAAAGTATCACCATCAAATATTTTTTCATTCGCAAGGCGCTGCTGGAAAAATATTCTTATGCGTTTATTATCATGCCGGGCGGTTTTGGTACCATGGATGAATTTTTTGAAACCCTTACGTTGGTACAAACAAAGACCATTACGCAGTTTCCGCTGGTATTGTATGGAAAATCTTTCTACCAGCCGCTGATGGACTATATGAATTTTATGGTAGAGCAGCAAACCATCTCTCCCGAAGACCTTAAGCTGGTGCTGCTAACAGACAGTGTGGAAGAGGCCATGGAGCATATCAGTAAATACATAACCACTAACTATACCATTAAACCCAGGAAGCGGTTGTGGTGGTTATTTGAGAAGCGATGACAACGCAATGCTGGTAAAGGGCATCGATCAAAAAAAACCTTGAAGGCCGCCTGTGGCTGCCGTTAGGTTGCCCTCGGTCTTTACGGGCATGTTTATTTTCGCTTGATAAGGCGGGCTTTTAGAATGCGTACGGCGCGCAGCGGTTTATCGCCGCCTTCGCGGCCGCTAGTAGGCACTGCGGCAATGCTGTCTATCACAGGCAGTCCGCTGATCACTTCCCCAAAAACGGTATAGCCGCCATCCAGGTGCGGAGTGCCGCCTGTTGTTTTGTAAACGGACCTGTGCATTACCGGTAGTTTTCTTTTAAGCCGGTATGTTTCTACAGAATCTAAGCCCGCATCAGTAAATATTCTTCCCTGTACAATATAAAACTGGGTGCCGCTGCTTTCTTTTTTTGGGTTTACATCATCTCCCATACGCGCGGCTGCAATAACGCCTTTCTTGTGAAACAATGTTTCATTGAACTCTGCCGGCAGCGTGTGCGCAGGACCGTTACTGGTGGCAGCAGTAACGGTGCCGCTGGTCCTGGTGAGCGGGTCTCCGGCCTGTATCATAAAGTGATTAATAACGCGGTGAAAGGCAATGCTGTCATAAAACCCCTGTTTTACCAGTTGCAAAAAGTTATTGCGGTGCAGTGGCGTAAGATCAGACAGCCGGATAACCATGCTGCCCTTGTCTGTAACCATTTCAACGTCTTTGCCAAGATCTTTTTTACGAAGACCGCCACCAATCTTTGGATTGCAGCTGGTAATAACCGTAAACAATAAAAGAACGGGAAGCAATTTCATAGCCGGTATTTAGCAATAAGAGGGTTTAAAAACCTTTGTCATCAAAGTAAAGAAGAACATGGTCTTTCATAAAATTTTCCTGCGCTATCAGGTCCATCACTGGCAAAGCCTTTAACTGCCGGTAATGCGGCCAGCCATCGGCGTCCACACCTTCCAGTTCATAATAGCCGCTCACAGACAGCAATGAACAAACGGCAATATGCATCAGATCCTGTTTTTGCTCTTTGCTGAATTTTTGCTTTATATCGCCCAGTTCCTGTACACCAATTAAAAAAAGAATGGTTTCCATATCCGGTTTCTTCTCAAACCGCTCCATGAGTTTTTCTTCCAGTTTCCACCAACGGGCCTGTAAATCATCTTGTAACTGCATCTTGCAAAGATACTCGCTCAGCAGTAAAGATGGCCATAGTAGAACATCTAGTGCAGCAGGGTCTGCATGGCAGAGTTACCTGCCTGCAGCCATTAATCCGTTGCCGGTTTGATGGTCAAGAATTACCTTTGCGCCAAATGAACAATCTATGTTACAGGTGGGCTTTATAAAACAGCATGCGGCATTGGTAAAGGAGCGACTGGCATTCAGGCATTTTAAGCAGCCTGAGCTGGTAGATGAGCTGCTGCAATGGGATGAACAACGCAGGCAATACCAACTGGAACAGGAAGAACTGAAGGCTAAAATTAATGCGGCTTCCAGGGAGATTGGCCAGCTAATGGCTGGCGGCAATAAAGAAAAAGCAGAAGAAGTAAAGAAGAACGTGGGTGAATGGAAAACACAACTGGCGCCCGATAAGCTGAATGAAGTAGAAAAAAAAATAGAAGCCATTTTATACCAGCTGCCCAACCTTCCGTCTGAACAGGTACCCGCCGGCAAAACTCCTGAAGACAACGTGGTAGTGAGAGAAGGCGGTAATAAGCCAGCGCTTCAGGCGGGTGCGTTGCCCCACTGGGAACTAACCAATAAGTACCAGCTCATAGATTTTGAACTGGGCGTAAAGATTACCGGCAGCGGCTTCCCGGTGTACACCAACAAAGGTGCAAAACTACAACGGGCATTGGTGCAGTATTTTCTTGATTACAATGCCGCCGCTGGCTATATGGAGGTGCTGCCACCCTTTATGGTAAACGAAGCCTCTGCTTTTGGTACCGGCCAGCTGCCGGATAAGGAAGGACAGATGTACCATGCTACCGAAGACAATTTTTACCTGATCCCCACCGCAGAAGTGCCGGTAACCAATATTTACCGAGATGTAATTGTAAAGGAAGGCGCATTGCCCATAAAAATGACCGCATATACGCCCTGTTTCCGGCGCGAGGCAGGCAGTTATGGCAAGGATGTGCGGGGCTTAAATCGTTTGCACCAGTTTGAGAAAGTGGAGATAGTACAACTGGCAAACCCTGCCAATAGCTACCAGGTACTGGATGAAATGGTGGCCCATGTTGAACAATTGCTGCAGAGCCTTCAGTTGCCCTACCGCATTCTGCGCCTCTGCGCGGGTGATATGGGTTTTACCTCTGCGCTTACGTATGATTTTGAAGTGTACAGCGCTGCCCAGGATAAATGGCTCGAAGTAAGCTCTGTCTCCAACTTTGAAGCCTACCAGGCCAACCGCTTAAAGACCAGGTTTAAAGATGCTGGCGGCAAAATGCAGCTGGTGCATACCCTCAATGGCAGCTCTCTTGCCCTGCCAAGAATTGTGGCCTGCCTGCTGGAGAACAACCAGGGGCCAGATGGCATACAGTTGCCGCCGGTATTACATTCCTATTTTGGCAGTAGCATCATCAATTAATAAAGTTGCCCGATAGCCGGTGGCCGATCTCAAATATTGGCCCACTTCAGCTTGCAATAAAGAGGGCGATTGGTTTATTAAAGACCTGGGGTACAAATTAACGCGTTGGTAGCGGCAAAATAGTTTTCTTTGCAACCTGACAAATTCAATGGTAAACTATGTGGAAATCAATTGCGCGGTTTGTACTAAAGAATAAGCTGGTGTTGCTGATCATACTGGCTGCCATTACTGCGTTCATGGGCTGGCATGCATCCAGAGTGCAGCTTAGTTATGAATTTACCCGCGCCATACCTACTGATAACGCCAAATATGTAAGCTACCAGAACTTCCGTAAGTTATTTGGTGAAGATGGTAATATGATGGTGATAGGCATTCAGTCAGACAAGTTGTTTGATGAAGCCGTCTTCAACGACCTGGCCCAACTCAGCAGGCAATTAAAGAATATAAAGGGTGTAGAAAATGTATTGAGCATTCCGGCCGCCGTTACGCTGGTAAAAGATTCAGTGTCTGAAAAGCTCGGCGCGGCTAATATTTTTATGCCTGCGTCGCAGGATACGGCCGCTGCTCATTTTCTTCATTTCGATAGCAGCAGGAGTCTTTTTTTTGGCCTTCCCTTCTATAAAAACGTTTTATACAACCCGCAAACCAACGCCACTCTAATGGCGGTACGCATCAACGGCGCCTTGCTGATTACCAAAGAAAGAACCGTGGTGATAAAACAAATTACGGATGCCGGTAATGCCTTCGGACAGCGGCATTCTATTGATATGCATTACAGCGGTCTTCCTTTGATACGCACACAGGTAGCAGACCGCATGAAGGTAGAGATGAAGTGGTTTCTCATTGGCTCCATCGTTTTATCGGCCATTATTCTGCTGGTGTTTTTCAGGAGTATCAGCACCATGCTGCTCTCACTGGCCGTAGTGCTGATAGGCGTTGTATGGAGTGTGGGCACGCTTGATTTGTTTCATTATAAGATAAGCCTGCTTACTGTATTGATTCCGCCACTGATTGTAGTGATAGGCATTCCCAACTGCATTTACTTTCTCAATAAATACCACGTGTCTTTTGCAGAAACAGGGGAAAAAGAAACAGCGCTGGTGAACATGATCAGCAAGATGGGCATTGTAACCCTTTTCTGCAATATTGCTGCTGCTATTGGCTTTGCTGTATTTGCGCTTACCAAGAGCGCTATTCTAAAAGAATTTGGCGAAGTAGCCGGTATCAATATCATTGCTCTTTTCTTTATTTCTTTTATTCTTATTCCGGCGGTACTCTCGTATTTACCGCCTCCCAAGGAGCGGCATACCCGGTACCTGAACAACCGCTGGCTGCTTTCTTTGCTGGATAAACTGGAGGTATGGTCGCTCAGGCACCGGCCACTGATCTACACTGCCACCATCATCATACTGGCCGTTGCCGTTGCCGGTATTTTCCGTTTGCGTTCTGAAGGCTTTATTGTAGATGACCTGCCAAAGACGGATAAGATTTATACCGATTTGAAATTCTTCGAGAAAAATTTTAAGGGTGTAATGCCGCTTGAGATCATCATTGATACAAAGCAAAAGAACGGGCTGCGCAAGAACCCCCTGCAAACCTTTGCGGCCATTGATTCATTGTCTCAATACATTGCCTCATTGCCCGAGACGGGTAAGCCGCTGTCTATAGTGGAAGGATTGAAATTTGCGCGCCAGGCTTATTACGACGGAGACAGCAGCAATTACGGTTTGCCCAACTCCTTTGACATCAGTTTTCTTTCTTCTTACCTGACCGCAAAGCCAGATACCAGCGGTGGCAAAAAAGCAAATGATATCAGCAAGCTGCTGGCTTCTTTTATGGACAGCAGCAAGCAGAAAGCCCGCATCAGCGTAAACATGGCCGATGTTGGGAGCAAACGCCTGCCCATTTTGCTGCAGGAAATTGAAGCAAAGGCCCACCAGTATTTTGATGCGGAGCATTATTCCATTGAGCTTACCGGTACCAGCGTAACCTTTCTTGAAGGCAGCAGTTTCATCATAAAGGGCCTTAAAGACAGCATCTTGTGGGCCTTTGGCCTGATAGCGCTTTGCATGCTGTACCTGTTTCGTTCAGTGCGCATCCTTTTCTGTTCGCTGCTGCCCAATGTTATTCCGCTGGTAATAACCGCCGGCATCATGGGCTGGGTGGGCATTGCGTTGAAACCTTCTACCGTACTCATCTTCAGTATTGCCCTGGGTATTGCCATCGATATTACCATCCGTTTTTTGGTGAACTATAAGCAGGAGCAGCGTGAAAGCAACCGATCTCAACAGGAGCTGGTGGTAGCCACCATTCATTCTACGGGCATCAGCATTGTGTACACGTCGCTGGTACTGATTGCCGGTTTTATCATCTTCTGTTTTAGTGGTTTTGGCGGTACGCAGGCGCTGGGTTGGCTTACCTCGCTGACGCTGGTGGTAGCCACTTTTACCAACCTGATATTGCTGCCGGCTTTGCTCATTAGCCTGATACCCAACAAACAAAAATAATAACGCCCTCCCGCAGCACTTAAACATTAAAATTGTCTTATAAGTCTGGCAAGCGTACGTCCCCCTGGCGTAGGCTTGTATTTTTTCTAAACCTAACAAGAACAAAACATGAGAAAACTACTGCTCCTTGCGGGAGCCCTGTTGTTTGCTGCTGCACAACTGCTTGCACAACAACGAACTGTTACCGGTAAAGTAACAGACGCCAATGGTGCCCCCATTCCGAATGCTTCGGTGGTAATTAAAGGAACCACCACCGGCACCACCACAGATGCGAACGGTAATTACACCCTTCCTGTTCAAACCAATGCAAAAACACTTGTTATTTCTTCTGTTGGCTTATCTGCCATGGAGGTAAACATTGGTAACAAAGCTGTCATTAATGCTTCACTGCAGTCTGCCGAAAGAAGCCTGAGTGAGGTGGTAGTGGTTGGTTATGGTACACAGCAGAAAAAAGCCTTTACCGGTTCTTCTGCCAAGGTAGACGTAAAAGAGTTTGCCAACCTGATGAGCCCATCAGTAGACAAACAACTGGCCGGCCGTGCACCAGGCGTGCAGGTAACCAATAGCGGCGGTTCTATCAATACACCTGCCCGTATCCGAATCAGGGGTATTGCTTCTATTACCGGCAACAATGACCCGCTGATTGTGGTGGATGGCACCCCCGTACTGAACCTGGATGCAGCCGGTGTTGGTCATTCAAACACCCTGGGCGATATCAATCCGAATGATATTGAAACCATTGATGTACTGAAAGACGGTTCTGCTACCGCCATTTATGGTTCAAGGGCAGCTGCCGGCGTAATCCTGATTACCACTAAAAAAGGTGTAAGAGGTAGGGCAAAAGTTAGTTACGATGCCACCTTTGGTTTCAGCAGCGTTGCAAAGAAATTTGACCTGTTGAATGCAAAGCAATTTGAGCTGATAGCCAATGAGAAACTGACCAATGCCGGCCAGGCAATTCGTGCTGGTGTAAATGCAAGCGCAGATACATCTGATACCGACTGGCAGAAAGCAGTAATGAATAACAATGCATTTGTACAAACACATACACTGAGCGTTCAGGGCGGAAGCGATAAAACAACGTATTATTTGTCGCTCAACTTCTCAGATCAGAAAGGTATTATTGTAAGCAACCGTAACAGGGCTTACCGTATCAGGATGAATCTTGATCATGAACTGAATAAATTCATCAAGATTGGCAATAACTTATCTATTACCCGCCAGGAAGATTTTGGCCAGAATGAAGGTTCTAACGCACTTGGTGGCTCCATTGCCTCTACCCTGCGTTTGCTGCCAAACGTTTCTCCTTATGCAAAGACATTGTCTGGCTACAATATTAATTACCCAACTGCCAACCAGATAGACAAAGGACCCAATGGTTCTACGATTGATGACAACTTTGGCAACACTGCCTATATTTTGCGCACTGATAAATATTATTCAGACAAGTACCGCATCATTGACAACGCATTTATGGAAGCATCCATCGTAAAGGGGCTGAAGTTGCGTACACAGGTGGGTATTGATATGTTGAATGATTACGCTTACCAGGGGCTGAATCCTTTTCATGGCGACAGCTACGGTAAAGGCGAAAACTACAACGTAACTCAAAACTGGCTACGCCTGGTTTGGTCTAACTACTTTAACTATAACCTTTCAGTGAAAGGCCACAATTTCTTCCTTACCGGTGGTAATGAAGTACAGAAACAAACCTACAAATGGTTCTCTGCTGATGGTGCACCTATTTCTGATCCTTTCTTTGTTGGACAGAACATCATTTCTAACTCAAACGGTGTTCAGTCAGTAGGTGGTAACTATGATAATACCGGATTTACTTCTCTTTTCGGTCGTTTCAACTACGACTATAAAAGCAGGTATTTTGTACAGGCCAGCATTCGCCGTGATGGACAAAGCTCGCTGGCACCTGGTAAAAAATATGGTACTTTCCCCGGTTACTCTATCGGATGGAGGCCCTCACAGGAAGCTTTCTGGCAGAATTCTCCAGGCCTGAGCAACCTGTTCAGTGAAGTAAAAATTAAGGGTTCATACGCTAAAGTGGGTAATGCACTTGGCGGGTATCCTTATCTTACCACTTTTGGTGCTGCATTGTATGGTAATCTTGGCGGACTTGCTCCTTCTGGCGTTGGTAACCCGGATCTGCAATGGGAAACCAGTGCTAAATATGATATCGGTATCGAATTAAGCCTTTTCAAAAACAGGCTGAACTTTACCGCAGATTGGTTTTTAAATGATGTAGACAACCTGGTATTGAATGTACCCCAGCCATTGAGTGCCGGTTTGGTAGGTTCGCTGGATCTTTCCGGTGGTACCATTCCTCAAAACATTGGTAAACTGAACAATCGTGGTATTGAGCTTTCTTTAAGTGGAAGTATTATAAAATCACGTGATTTTAACTGGGATTTCAATGTTAACTACTCAAAGGTGAAGAATAAAATTACTTCACTCTACAACGTGGGCGGTCAGCCTGTTGCCAGTATCTCTAACGGCGCCTATAATATTATCCGCGCAGGAGATCCTATCAACATTATCTATGGTTACGTATCTGCAGGCGTAAATCCTGCTAACGGTAACGCCATGTGGCAGAAAGCAGACGGAAGCCTTGTACAGTACAATACAAATTCAGCCTTGGGAACAGTAGGTAATTTTTACCTTGCTGATAAAACTACGGGTGCAGTAGGTGCTGCCTCTTCACTGGCCGCTACTGATAAAGTAAATCTTGGTGTAAGCACTCCTACCTGGTATGGTGCATTCAGCAATACTTTTTCTTACAAGCAATTTGGTCTTGATTTCATGTTCCGTTATTCTGGCGGCAACAAAATCATGAACTATACACGCCAGGAAGCACTTTTCAATATGAGCTTCCAGAACAATGGTAAGGAAATTCTGAACAGGTGGACAGCCCCCGGTCAGGTTACCGATGTACCAAGACTCTATTACGGACTGGCCGCTAATATGAACGCCACCAGCAATGCTACTTCTAGGTTTGTTGAAAAAGGTGATTACCTGAGATTGCAGAACATAGTATTGAGCTATGCAGTAAACGCTAAAAGCGTTGACCAGTGGACCAATGGTTATGTAAAATCTGTAAAGATCTATGCTCAGGCCCAGAACGTGTATGTATGGACCAAATACAAGGGTGCAGATCCTGACAATATCAGTGCATTGGGTGTTGACGCAGCTGTTGCGCCGCAGATCAGAACCATTTCTTTTGGTTTGTCAGTAGGATTTTGATTAGTTGACAAAATTTAAATTAACCGGTATGAACAAAATATTTTTCTTTTTATTTTTTGCAACGGCCATGGTCAGTTGTAAAAAAGTACTAGATACAACGCCTAATAACAATATCACAGATGCAACGGCTTTTGCCACAGCAGACCGTTGCCTGTTAAGCCTGAATGGTATTTATGATGCAGCGCAAAGCACCACCTTTGTAAATGGTACCACAGACAGAAGAGGTTATCCTTTTGGTGCTGCCAATATTGAACAGGGCGATATGCGTGGTGAGGATATGTTTAACGTAGCAGCCTTCTTCCAGGTTACCTACCAGGGAACATACAATGCTACTGCGCCTAATACCGTTGGTCTTTGGAAAGGTTTGTACATTTTAATCAATAACGCAAATATTGGTATTGATGGTTTCCGCAAGGCCGGCGCAAGTGGTATACTTACTACTGCCCTGGCTACTCAATACGAGGCAGAATGTCGTTTCTTAAGAGCAATGGCACATCATGAAGCATTGATTCATTGGGCAAGACCTTACCTCGATGGCAATGGCCAGCAGATAGGTATTCCTTACCGTGACGTTCCCATCAGCAATAGCGATGCCGTTGCGGGTATCCTCAGTAGCCCGCGTATGCGCGTAGACAGCGTTTATCAACGTATCCTTGCAGATCTTGATTTTGCAGAAACCAATTTGCCGAACAACATTTTTGTATACCGTGCCAGCAAGGCGGCTGCCATTGCTTTAAAAATGAGAGTTAAAGCGCATTTAGGTTTATGGACTACAGGTACTTTCATGGGCGCCAGCACTCCCGGCGTTATACAGGAAGGCGCTAAGATTGTACCTACTACCGTAAATCCGCTGGCACCTAATACCGTGGTAAGTCCCATTGGTAACTGGGCGTTGACAGCAACACCAGACGGTCCGTTCGCGAATAATAATTCAGTAGAGAGTGTTTTCTCTATAAAGAATGATGCAAATGATGCGCCCAGTACAAATGGGGGCCTTGCAGCTATGTATGGTGCAGCCAGCAATGTGGGTACCACGCCTGGTCGTGGCCTGGTAGCTATTTCTCCCGTTATCTGGAACAATGCCGGTTGGTTGTGCGATGATAAAAGACGCGGCGCTACCATGGTTGTGCAGGGTCTTAACAATGCAGGTAACCAAAGCTATTTTATCACGAAGTACCGTGATTATACTAACCGTGGAGACTATGCGCCACAGATTAGATATGCGGAAGTGCTACTTACTTTGGCAGAAGCCGAAGCAAGAACTGCAGGAACAGTATCAACTCGCGGATTGGATCTGTTGAACGTAGTAAGAAACAGGTCGTTGGCAAATCCTGCTGTGCAGCAATACACAGTGGCAAGTTTTGCAGCCAAGAATGATTTAATTAAAGCCATCTTGCTGGAACGCCGTATAGAATTTTTGGGTGAGGGCAAACGCTGGTCTGATATATCACGTCTGGCAAAAGATCCTGATTTTTCAACCGGCGGTATTCCTGCCAAGGCGGTAAACGGTAACAATGGTTCAGCTGGCTTTGCTGCCTATAATTGCGGCGCGGGCTACACACCCGGACAAGCAGCTATACCCTATTCTGATTATCGGTTCATCTGGCCTATTCCGCAAAGTGAAAGGGATGCTAACCCCATCATAGCGCAGAATCCAACGTATTAATAAATAAATAAGTTGCTTTTTAAATCCCCGCCTTTGCGGGGATTTTTTTTGTTGTAATTCCTTGCTACTGATGTTGAGAATTGTTTATTGTTCGACAAACACCGTTCAGATTTTCTTATCAATAAAAAAGAAATATTTTAGGGAGCGAAAAACGCCTTGGCTTTAGGACTAACTTAGATGCACGTCTTTTCAGAGATATTATTACAGAACTTTCAGGAACCCATGGCGCCGTTGGGTAGATACCTCAGTAATTAATACTGCTGTTGATTAACATGGCACAAGTGAACAATCATCTTGCAACGTTTAAAAAGACCTTTACGGAAAGGTTTTACCGCCACATACGGTTAAAGCTCTCTGTGCCAGTAAGCCAGGCCAACGCAGCATTGATTACCCTGTTTTGGGAGATTGGGAAAGAACTCCATGCATTTGTAACAAAAGAGCAGGCCGTTAATAAAAAGCTGTTGTTAGAAAGGCTTGCAACGGACTTAGTGCGTCAATACGGTAGTTATTTAGGCGCAGACAACTTGCAGTACATGCAATTTCTTTTCGAAACATTTCCAACGGCCAGTGAGATAGAAGATATTCAATACCATGTGAGCTGGGAACATATTTTGCTGCTCCTTAAGATAGAAGACAAATTGCTTCGAAGGGTGTATCTGCAGTATAGTAGTGCACATCATTTATCTGAAGCGGATCTGCGCGATGCCATAAAGAGTGAAGTGCATAAAACTGGTGTTGCAGGTGCACAGGCCAAAACGCCCAGGCGCTCTGGCGCAGTAACAGCGCTTGACCGGGCATTAGCCAGCAAAGCAGGTTTAACCAATCCTTTTGCAGCATCGCATTTTGAAGCTTTTCGCCAGCTAACCGAATACCCTGCAGCTGGCGAGCCAACCGCGGAAGATGAACCGGCACCGGAGCGTAAGGAACAACCATTGTATGCTGCCATCGAGGGGCTGATTGAGCGCTACAGAAAGAAACAA
>DATJGC010000034.1:0-11293 GCA_035495345.1 Chitinophagaceae bacterium
ACGTTGGGGTTGGCCAGCGTAGACACAATCAGGAAGAAGAACAACAGGATGAACAGGATATCATTCAGTGCTCCTGCATGCAGTTCGGGGTGTGATTTTAATCGCCTGTTTAAGTTCATACTTGTTCCGTTTAAAAAACCAATGGTGGCCTTGCCTGCTTTTGCGCTCTACCATCAGCGTTATACCTTTACCGGGTAGGTTCCTGCAAAATATCTATAAATTCTGCGCTGGAAGCCTCCATGCGGTTGATGGTTTTATTGATCTGCGTGTTTAGGAAATTATATCCTACATAGGCCAACAAACCGATAATAAGACCCGAGGCAGAGGTAACAATTTTTGTATAGATACCACCAGCAATGGATGCAGGGGTAAAATCTCCGGTAGTATTAATTTCAAAGAAAAGCTGCAACATTCCAAACAAAGTACCGAGGAAGCCGAACATCGGCGCAATACCATAGACCAGCGTTAAAACAGACAGGTTGCGTTCCATCTTATAAATTTCAAGCTTGCCCACGCTTTCCATGCTCTTTTCTATGTAATCAATGGGCTTGCCAACACGCTGCAAGCCCTTATCAATCATGCGTGCTACCGGGCTATTGGTATTTTTTGCCAGGGCGCGTGCGGCGCTGATATTGCCGCTTAAGATATTATCGCGGATCATGTGCATGAAGTTGGCATCCAGCTTACTGGCCTTGTTAATGGCTATCAGTCTTTCAAAAAAGAAAAAGATGGCCAGCGCCAGCAGCAGTGCCAGGGGTACCATAATGATACCGCCCTTTACCAGCAGGTCAAACAAATTCATTTTAGCGCCTGAAGAAGCGCCCGCCTGCTGCGCAGCATAAAGAGAATCCATAATGTGCTTCTTCATGGCTGAATCGCCGACCTGTAGAAAAAATAAATGCATGTAGATGATTTGTTTTACTTACAAATGTAGCATGTTACAAAATGCACGCCGCCCTGTTTGCTAAACGGTGAAAATAGTGTGATTATTTCTGAAACGCTGCTTCAGGATAATAGCTTAACATTTTGTATAGAAAACAGCGAGCAATCCATGGCAGTGTTGCTATGCCGATAAAGTAACTCAGGCGTACATCCTTACAATGTACCGCTTTGCTTCACCATCATGGCCTGTATCTGTTTCATTGTTTTTTCCATTCCTTCTGCACTGCCATCAAGAAAGATGACATTGCCCTTACCAATTTCCGCAAAGTTTTTAATGGCTTCTGTCCACATACTAAACAGGATCACATTGGTATCCAGGTTGGCCTGCTTCATTTGTTCTGCTGCCTGGCTCATACCCTTGGCCACTTCTTCACGAAACAGCGCCACACCCTGGCCGCGCAATTGTGCTGCCTGTCTTTCTGCTTCGGCGGCTATTTTTATGGCATTACCTTCTGCTTCCGCAAATTTTGTTTTTGTAATCAGCAGGGCCTGGCCTTCGTTTTCAGCAGCGGCCTTCAGGTTGCTGCTGGCCACTACTTTGCTCATGCTGTCTATAATGGCCTGGTCGAATGTAATATCATTGATCTGCAGATCCAATAGGTGGTAACCCCATTCTTCCAGCGAGTGATCAATCTGGTCTTTTACAAACTCTACAATTTCTTTGCGCAGGCCCAGTATTTCTGCCTGGCGTTTAGTGGCTACAAAAGCGCGGATACTGCCTTCAATGGTGCGCGTAAGCGCCTGCATCAGGTCTCTGTCGCTTATAAATTTAAACGCTACTTTTTTAATAGTTTCTTCATCTGCATTCTGCACGGCGTACAGGAGCATGCTTTTGAAATACACATTGGCCTGGTCTGCCGTTACTGCCTGAAACTCCAGTTCAACAGAACGGTTTTGAATACTGATGCGTTTGGCCACCACTTCAATTAGGGGTATTTTGAAACTCAGGCCCGGCCGCAGAATGCGCCGGAATTTTCCAAACATGGTAATAACATTGATAAAGCCCTGGTTTACGGTAACAAGGCCGCTGAAAATAAAGACCAGCAGCAGTACCAACCACCAGTAACGAAACAGGAATTCAGCCATAGCATAGAAGTTTAGCTGCTGAAGATAAGTGATTTTGCAACACAGCATCCGCGGCTTTTTGAGGACGCATTTTTTGCAGTGATTTTATGCTTACCTTTTCTGCCAATTTTTTCATTTAAACAACGCGCCATGCAAAGAGCCTTATTTTTTATCCTCTGTGTACTCTGTACTGCCAGCAGTTTCTGCCAGCGTTCCGTTTCTCTTTTTAATGGTAAGGATTTAAGTGGTTGGACCATCAACGGCACCGAGAAATGGTATGTAGACAGCAGTCACCAGCTGGTATGTGAAAGCGGTCCAGACAAACAGTACGGCTATCTTTCTACCAACAAGCCTTACAAGAACTTTGTGCTCACCTTATCATTTAAGCAGGAAGCCAATGGCAACAGCGGTGTGTTCTTCCGTTCTTCCATTGAAGGGGTAAAGATCAGCGGCTGGCAGGTGGAAGTAGCACCCATCAATATGCATACCGGCGGCGTTTATGAATCTTACGGAAGGGGATGGCTGATACAGCCCAAGCCCGCGCAGGAACAATACCTGAAGGTAGGCCAATGGAATACCATGAAGATAAGAGTGAACGGCGATACCGTTACTACCTGGTTAAATAACCACCAGATGATCACATTGTCTGATGAAAAAATTGGCAGGGGAGAAGGCTTTATCGCCCTGCAAATACATGACGGAGGCGGCATAAAAGTAAGGTGGAAAGATATCCGCATCCAGGAACTGCCATAAGCACTATTCATAGACCAGCCGTTAAATACAACGCTGTAAAAATCATCTGCTATGTACTTTAATCGTTTGTTGATACCACTGTTCATGCTGCTGGCCTTTGCCGCCTGCCATACCAATACAAAGACTACCCCTGCGGCGGCAACGGTAACTGCGGGCAATGATACGCCAGCACAAGTGGTTAACGCCACGCTGCCGTCATGGGCGCAGCAATCAAATATCTACGAGGTAAATATCCGGCAATACACAAAGGAGGGCAGCTTTAACGCCTTCGCCAAATCTTTGCCGCGTTTAAAAGAAATGGGTGTGCAGATTCTTTGGTTTATGCCCATTACACCCATCAGCAGGGTAGATCGCAAAGGCAAGCTGGGTAGTTATTACGCGGTGCAGGATTACAAAGCCATCAACCCTGAGTTTGGCAGCATGGCAGACTGGAAGCAACTGGTGAAACAGGCGCATAGCATGGGCTTCAAGGTGATCACCGACTGGGTACCCAACCATACCGGTGCAGACAACGGCTGGTTAACGCGTCACCCTGATTTCTTTACAAAGGGCAAGGATGGAAAAGCGGTGCCGGCCTTCGACTGGACAGATACACGTGACCTCAACTACGATAACCGCGAACTACGTGATAGTATGATTGATGCCATGAAATGGTGGATCACTGAAACAGACATTGATGGGTTCCGTTGCGATGTGGCTGGTGAGGTACCGGATGATTTCTGGCAGACCTGCATCCCTGCATTAAAAAAGACAAAGGATGTTTTTATGCTGGCCGAAGGCGATAAAGGAAGCCTGCACCGGGACGGGTTTAATTGCAGCTACCCGTGGGATATGTACCAGGCCATGAAACGCATTGCCGCCGGTAGCAGCAATGCGCTGGCCATTGACAGTGTATTGCGCCGGCAGGACAGCAGCTTTCCCGCAGGTGCAGCCCGCCTGTATTTTACCAGTAACCATGATGAGAACAGCTGGAACAAAGCAGACTATGGCACCATGCCCGGCGCCCGCCATGCACCCTTTGCGGTGTTTACCCAAACCATGCGCAACAGCCTGCCATTGATCTATAGTGGCCAGGAAGAACCGGTGTTGGACAGCATCAGCTTTTTCTACAAAGACCCCATACAGTTTGGCAAATATGCGCGTGCTAAATTCTATAAAACATTGTTACTGCTTCGCCAGTCTACCCCTGCACTGGCCGTTGATGCCGCGTTTAAAAAGGTGAATGTGGGCAATGAAAAAGCATTGTACGCCTACACAAGAGAAAAAGAAGGCCATAAGGTATTTGTTATACTCAATCTTTCTAACCAGTCGCAAACCATCAATATATCAGATAGCTCGGTAAGCGGCCAGCCCTTAAATGTGTTTATGGGCAGTCGTGAAAAAGTATATCCCGGCCTGAAATATGGTATTGAGCCCTGGGGCTATGTAGTGTATGATTATAATGTAAACTAGCCCATCATTTTGCTGGTAGCAGGATCACGCAGGTTGGTTACGCCGTTGCTTACCTTGCAAAGGTGTAGCTATAGGTAACGGTGCCCACCAGTTGCTTCTGCTTATTGTAGCAAAGATCTTTTTCCTTTAGGCCCTTTGCGTTGTAAATGTATTTCCAGACCTGGTAATCATTACTGCCTTCCGGCACCAGTATCATTTGCGAAGGCAATGCGTTTTCGCCGTATTCAAACATATAATCGGGCAGAATGCGGTTGGCCTTGCGGTTAAATCTTGCCACATCCGTCAGCCGGTGTTGTGCATCATAATAATAAAAGGTGCTGCCGAGATTACCCTGCTTACGGCTCACTTTTTCTTCGCCGGTATTGCCCTGTTCATCTGGTACAAAGCTCACAAAAGTGGTATCTCGGTTATCCTTTATCTTGATCATTTGCTGCGGTTGCCCGTTGCTGTTATAGGTCCATTGATGCACTTCTGTTTCGGGAGCGCTGTTTACCGGTACCGCATTGCTGCTGAGGGTGAGCACGCGGTTGCTGGCATCATACCGGTATTGAGAGCGTGTAACCATTTCTTCGGCGCTGTCTGTGGTTTGTTGCAGCAGGCCATTTTCATCATATACCGCCGTTAGCCATGATTCTCCGCTACCGGGAGACTTTGTGTAAGTAACCACTTTCCGTTGCGCGGGGTAGAGGGTTTGCTGAACCGTAATGACCGCCTCAGGTGCCGCGCCGGGGGTGCTGGTTGCAAGCGTTACCTGGCTTACCTTATTATCTCTCAGCGCGCGGTAACCTGCATTTATCTGCGCCGTAACAACAATATCCTTGTAATAATACTGCGCACTGGCAACTGTGGCCAGGCTACAGCAGAACAAAAGCGCGGCAGTAGATCGGGCAATGGAAGTCTTGTTCATGAGCTTATAACGTAATTGGCTGCTAATTAATGTATTTTAGGCTGATAAAAAATTGATAATTATTTTTAAGCAATTTTACGGCCCGGCCCGTTGTGCCATCCGCAGTATTGATAGCAGCAGGCTGCAAACCATCATCAGTTACCGTTGTTATTGATGTCTTTACCGCCTTAGCGCCCTTCATCAAAAGCGGTGCGTGCAGGCGCCAGTTGTTTCAAAAGAAAAATTATGGAGATACCCGTTAACGCCTTTGCCCGCCTGGTAACTATTATGGATGAATTGCGTGCGCAATGCCCCTGGGACAAAAAGCAGACCATTCATTCATTACGGCAGCTGAGTATTGAAGAATTGTATGAACTGGCAGATGCCATTTCTGCCGAAGACTGGAACGGCATGAAGGAAGAACTGGGTGATTTGCTGCTGCACATTGTCTTCTATGCAAAAATTGCCAGTGAAGAAAACAAGTTTACCCTGCAGGATGTGCTGCAAGCCGTTTCAGAAAAACTGGTGGCCCGGCACCCGCATATCTATGGAGACATGGCGGGTAACAGCTCGCTCTCACCCGTCAATAATGAAGAAGATGTTAAAAGAAACTGGGAAAAACTGAAACTTAAAGAAGGCAAAAGGTCTGTACTCAGTGGTGTGCCCAAATCATTGCCGGCTACGGTAAAAGCCATGCGTTTACAGGAAAAAGCCCGCCAGGTTGGTTTTGAGTGGGATAACAGGGAGCAGGTATGGGAAAAGGTAGAAGAAGAAATGGCAGAGCTGAGGGAAGCCATTGCATTGAACGATGCCGCTAAAATAGAAGAGGAATTTGGCGACCTCTCTTTTTCGCTTGTTAACTATGCACGGTTTTTGCAAGTAGATGCGGAAAGCGCGTTGGAAAAAACCAACAAAAAATTTATCCGGCGGTTTACACAAATGGAGGAAATGGCAACGGCGCAGGGCCGGGCACTGGCAGATATGACCCTCACTGAAATGGACGCCCTCTGGAACAGCATCAAAAAGCAAAACCCGGCACCTTGAAAAATTTCTTTCAGCAGGTCATAGCAAAGAATGTATTTTTTTTCCTGGGCGCCGCCTGGCTATTTACCATTGCGTTTATCATTGACAATTACTGGTACTCCTCTTCTTCCGCCAAGTACCTGCGCAAGAATATTGAAAATGATATTCAGCAGCAGGAGAAAGACTTTGACAACCTGCTTAAAGACACTGCGCTGCTTGGCAGGCTGGTAGCCCAGCGGTACAGTGCCAATGAACTGACAGATCTTACGGATAACCGATCTTACTGCATCTTTCTCTATGGCGCCGGCAAAGATGGTGACCACACCCTGAAATTCTGGAATACACAACTCATTCTTCCGCCCGCAGATCTGCAGCAGGGCTCCGCTACCAATGAACTCGTAAAACTCAGCAACGGCCAGTATGAATGCATCAGACGACAGCTAACAATTGCCGATAACCGTACATTAATGGCTATCGCCCTGGTGCCTGTAAGAAGAGAATACTACCTGGAGATAGAAAAAAAAGAATTCATTAACTACCCGCAGGCAGACAAAAGCGTCAGCATTACCAATACACCCACAGATTACCCGGTAAAAAGTATCACCGGCAATATGCTGTTCTACCTGCAGGCAAAATTTGTATCGCAGAAAGATGATACCAATTGGGTAACACTTACCCTCAATATTGTAGCCATCCTGCTGCTGCTGATTACGGTGCACAATGCGGCGCACTATTTCTCAGTTACCTATGGATATCTGAAAGGCATCTTTTTTCTGACGGGCATGGTACTATTGCTGCGCGGCCTTACGTATTTCTTTCCGGCCGTATTAAACCTGCGGCAGTATGATCTTTTCGACCCCGTTATCTACAGCTCCAGCGCTGTACTCAACTCGCTCGGCGATCTGCTGATCAATGCCTTTCTGTTTTGCTGGATTGTATTGTTTATAAGGAAAGAAGTAGGCGACCGTAAGTTCCGAATCAGCAGAAATAAATTCTGGTACTGGTTTTCCCTCTCCGTGCCCCTTATCATACTGGTGGTTACCACCTTTGTATTTTCCAGCATCATCAAAAGTTTAATTGCAGATGCGCGCATTTCTTTTAATGTGGCCAATTTCTTTAGCCTGGTAAATATCAATAGCCTGGGCGGGTTTATTGTGCTGGCCACCTTGTCGCTCAGTTTCTTTTTTCTCTCGCAGGTGATACTGCAACTGATCTCCCCGCTTATCCGCCGCTCTAAATATATACTTTATATACTGGTATCCATCATAGGGCTGCTGCTGCTCACGCTTATCAAGAGCTATTCTTTTGTACAACTCAATATCTATGTACTTGCCTGGCTGCTGATGTATGTCTGGTTTATGCAACAACATATCATTGCGGGCAATGAATTTGGGCTTGCCATCTCAGAAGTACTGGTTTGGTTGTTTGTATTCTCCTTTTCCATTTCCGCCATCATAGTAATAGAAAACCAGCGTATAGAACTGGCCGAGCGTAAGCGCATGGCAGAACGTTTGTCTAACCAGGCAGACCCCGCCGGAGAACGGTTGCTGAGCATTGCGCTTACGTACTTCGACAATGATTTTCTGTATGACAGTTTCGACCGCTTTCTTGTAGAGAGCTCCAACCATTCACTCAAAGACAGCCTTATCAACAAAAATTTTGCTGCCTATCTTGCCAAGTACGATACCCGCATCTATACTTTTGATTCATCTGAACACCACCGGCCGCTGTTTAATGATGAAGAACCGGTCTCTTACGACTCGCTGGATATAATTTTTCGGATCGAAGGCCGGGCCACCAATGTGCGCGACCTGCGGTACTTTTCAAAATCGTTTGATAAATTTTCTTATCTCTTTAAAAAAGCGGTGAAAGACAGCAATGACAATACCATTGGCTATTTCTTTGTACTGTCTAAACCAAAAAGGTATAAAAGCGATGCGCTGATACCAGAATTGCTGCGGCCCAAACAGGAACTCTTGCCTGAATACTCGTCCAACTCTTCTTATGCCGTGTACCGCAGCGGCAGACTGGTAGACTATTACAACGAAGGCCAGTTTCCGTCTGTACTATCACCTGCCCAGATACCGAAGCAGGAATACGAACAGCGAAACCAGCATGGGGCCGATGAACTCTGGTATAAGAACAATGACAACGTCGTCGTCATTGCCCGAAAGGAGAACTATGCCATTGAGGGAATGACCCTGTTTGCGTACCTGTTCAGCACCTTCCTGATTTTGCTGGCGGTTTTCCGCATTTTCTCAGTACTGATACAAACCAGGCTGCGCTGGCATTTGCTTAAGCAGGTGTTCCAGGTAAACCTGCGATCGCAGATTCACGGAACGTTTATATTCATCACCCTTATTTCATTTATCGTTATTGGCGTAGCCACCATTTTCTTTTTTATCAACCGGTACAAAAGAAACAATATTGAACGGCTGAGCAAGGCCATTCAGATAATGAATAACCAGGTACAAACCGAAGTGAAGAAGGGCCAGGTATTTGACGACCTGGTAAAATTTTACGAAACGCATACCAATGACGACCTGGAAGTGATGGTGCGCCGGGTGGCAGAAATTCATGGTACGGATATCAACTTATACGACCTGGATGGTAACCTGGTAGTGTCTTCACAGCTGATTGTTTATAACAAGGGCATCCTCAGCAGCAAAATGAACCCGCAGGCATATTACAACCTGCACAACCGCAACTTCATCCAGTATATCAATGATGAGCACATGGGCAAAGTAAGCTACCAAAGCATCTATAGCCCGATACGTGATGGTGCAGGTAACGCCTATGCCTACCTGAATATTCCTTCTTTTGATTCCCAGATAGAGCTAAAAAAGGAAATCTCTAATTTCCTTGTTACCATCATTAACCTGAATGCATTTATCTTCCTTATTGCGGGTGCCATAGCGCTGCTGATCACCAACCGCATTACTGCTTCATTTACGCTTATCAGTAATAAGATGCGCGCCATTAACCTTGGTAAAACAAATGAGGAAATACCATGGCACCGGAATGATGAAATTGGCGGACTGGTAACGGAATATAACAAGATGTTGAATAAGCTGGAGGCGAGTGCCGCCCAACTGGCCAAGAGTGAACGTGAAGGTGCCTGGCGAGAGATGGCGCGGCAGGTAGCGCACGAGATCAAGAACCCCTTAACGCCCATGAAGCTCAGCATACAGTACCTGCAAAAAGCCATCGACAATAATTCGCCCAATGTAAAGGAAATGACCTCTGCAGTGGCCAAGACGCTGGTAGAACAAATTGATCACCTTTCTAAGATTGCAGCAGACTTCTCACAGTTTGCCAATATTGGTAACCCGCGCAGTGAAGTGTTTGATGTACATGAAATATTGCATTCACTGGCATCATTGTACATGGCTACGGAAAACCTTGTCTTTGAATGGCATCCCGTTCCGCAACGCGTGATCCTGTTTGCAGATAAAACACAATTGAACAGGCTGTTCACCAACCTGCTGCAAAATGCCGTGGAAGCCAGCGATAATAAAGAACATAAAAAAATTGTAGTGGCCGAAGAACTGCAGGACAATTATATCATCATAAAAATATCAGACAACGGAGATGGTATACCCCTGCAGGTACAGGAGAAAATCTTCACACCTAATTTTACTACCAAAACCTCCGGTACGGGCCTTGGTCTTGCCATGAGTAGAAATATCATTGAGCAGGCCAAGGGAGAACTCTGGTTTGAAACAAGGGAGAATGAAGGCTCTGTATTTTTTGTGAAGCTGCCGCTGTTCAGGATTGCGAGTAATTAATTCAAAAGTCAAAAGTTAAAAGTCAAAATTCAAAAGCTTTTGCTTGGTGGGAGATTCAAAAGTCAAAAGCATTGCTGTTTGATTAATAATTTCTATTTATTTATGAAACGCTTTGTGCGCACGGCTTTGTGACTGGTATGCGGAGAATGGGGCTTGCTAAGGCTATCTAGACAACAGCACCTGCAAAAGCCGCCTTCGTTTTACGTGAGCTTTGTGCTACAGCTCACCCATGCAATGGCTGAAATGCTTGCTACAGCACAGTTGTAGCCCAAAAGTAAAACACAGCGGCGTTGCGGGTGAGAAGCCCGGCCGGCTTTGAGGCCGATCAATTAAAAGATTAACCGGACAACAGTAAGCCAAAATTCAAAAGTTAAAAAGTCAAAAGGCTTTTGCTTGGTGAGAAAGCAACAGTCAAAAGTTAAAAGTCAAAAGTCTTCTGCTCGGATTGGTGCTCGCGGCGGACGCAACGCGGCGGTAGTTACACTATCAGCGACCGCCGTCTGACCCTTGGTCTGACGGGGCAATCGCAGCAACTTGCTCAATATATCGTGACAGCCATTTTTTCCTCATCGCCTTAAGCCGTCAGACCGGGGGTCAGACGGTTCTGTATTGCGATTGTTGATGCAGTGTGTAAAATAAACCAGGTAAAAGCTTTTGAAGCTTATTTTTTACTTTGCAGTTTCAATTTCCTTTCCAGCAAAAATGCTTCAAACTGCGGCAGACTAAAGCTGCTGAGGTTATGTTCCTTTGTAAGTCCGCCTTTTTGCGCTGCCAGCACACCATATTTGCAATCATCAAAACCCTCGGTGGTATGCGCATCTGGATCAATGGAGATGAGTACGCCTTTGCTAACGGCTTCGCTGATCCAATACCAATCCATATCTAGCCGGCGCGGATGCGCATTCAATTCAATGACTACGCCGTTGGCGGCACAGGCTTCAATAATTTTTCGATGGTCTACGGGGTAGCCCTTCCTGCTCAGGAGCAACCTGCCCGTCATATGACCCAATATGGTAGTAAATGGATTTTGTATGGCGGCCAGCAATCTTTGCATGGCCTTCTCCTCTGTCATTTTAAGATTGGCGTGCACGGACGCAATCACCAGGTCAAAGCTGGCCAGCACATCATCCGCATAATCCAGCTTGCCATCATTAAGAATATCGCACTCAATGCTTTTAAAAATTTTAAAGGGCGCATAACGCGGGTTCAGTTCATCAATATACTTGTGCTGGGCTATGATGCGGTCTTCTTTTAAACCGTTTGCATAGAAGGCAGACTTGCTATGGTCGCTGATAACAAGGTACTCATGCCCGCGCGCAATGCACGCTTTGGCCATTTCTTCAATGGTATGCGTTCCATCGCTCCAGTTGCTGTGTGTATGAAT
>DATJGC010000035.1:0-21028 GCA_035495345.1 Chitinophagaceae bacterium
CATATGCCAACGCGCCCAAGGTTTCTGAAAAAGCATTGAAAGCCTTCAAAGCCACATTTACTGATGCAAAAGATGTAGAATGGACAGACGGCGCCGAAATCTACACCGTTAAATTTACCCAGCAGGGCATTAATACATTTGTGAAGTATGATGAGGATGGCAATTTCATCAGCTCACGCCGCTACTATTTTGCCGAACAGTTGCCTGTAGACATCCAGTGCAAACTGAGAAAGAAATTTGCCGATAAAACTATTTTTGGCGTTACTGAATACATTGTGGGCGATGAAGTAAATTACTATGTAAAGCTGGAAGATGCCAAGAGGTGGACAACCGTTAAAATAGACAGTGCCCGCAATATGGAGATTACGGAGAAGTATGAAAAGCTGTAGGGCTTGCATGGCCACGGGCTAAGCATTTCTTTAAGATTACCCTACCTATCATCTATTACATGAATTGAAAAACGGTCCTGTACGGTTCTTCAATTCATGTATTTTTTTGCGCATTGGCAACTTCTTACAACAATTGTGCGCTTACAAGAATACGCCAGTCAAGGTTTTCTGCCGCATGCGCATCGCTGGCCTGTACCGGCTGTTTCAGTATAGATGTATGTAGCACCCCTGCCTGCATCATTTTTTGCCGGGCCAGTTGAATGTTTTCCTGCACCGCAGCATGCTGCATCCATTGTTTCTGCGGTGGTTCAAACCCAATCTTGTCTTTGCGCCAGGCTATTTGCGGGGGCAGTTGCTTATCCATTGCTGCCCTCAGCAGCCATTTTGTATACCCGTCTTTTATTTTCAGGTGGGCAGGCAGTGAAAAAAAGAATTCTACCAGCTGCTGTTGCAAAAAGGGAAGCCGCACCTCACGTCCATGGGCCATAGAGTTCTTATCAGCATATTGCAGCAATTCTTCCAGTCCGTTGTTAAATGTATTATATGCCAGCACCTCCTGCAGGCTGTCTTGCCGAGGCAACTGATAGTAAGATGTTCCAAAGGCTTCCACAAACCCATTGCTCAGCGCTGCATGCCGCCTTTGTTCCCTTTTGCGCCTGCTGGTCAGGTAACTTCCTGCCAAGGTGGGAAACAGTGCTGCCAATTTATTTTGCCAGCCCCAGGGCGCTTCAACGCCAAGACTTCGGGCGGCGTTTATTTCCTTTTTCAGTAATGGCCGATCATATTTATAGAGTTGCTGCCAGTACCAATGGTAATATTTATGGTAGCCGGCCATCAGTTCATCAGCCCCCTGCCCGTCTAATAACACGGTTACGTTGTTAGCCTTTGCCAGTTCAAACACCTTGTATTGCGCGTATACGCTGGCAGAGGCCATATAGCCTTCCTGGTGAAAACAAAGTTGCTGAAAGTCTTGTGCAAAGCTTTCGGCCGTAGGCGTTGTGGTATCATTCCGCAGTCCTTTTTCTGCTGCCAGCAGCTTACTGTACCTTGCTTCATCTCCGGCAAAGCCGGGAAATACGGCGGAAAAAGTTTGGAGCGAAGCGCCGGCTGCCTGTAACTGCTGGATGGTGACTGCAATGGCGGCACTGTCCAGGCCGCCGCTTAAACTGGTTCCCAGTGGCACATCTGTGCGCAACCGTTTTTGCACCGAGGCCCTGAACAGTTCCGCAAATGACTCAACAGCGTCTGTAGCTGTAATGCGCTGGTTGATAGACGTTATACTGGGGCGCCAGTAAGACTTGATACCTGGTGAGCGGGTGGTTGCTGGGCTAACGGTAAGATAGGCTGCCGCCGGCAACTTTTGTATGGCATTGTAAGCGGTTTCTTCCGGCGCCTGCGGGTGCTGGGTATAGCCCAGCGTAAGAAAATTGTACAGCAGCACTTTATTTACCTCCCTGGGTATGCCGGCGGCCCAAAGAGCCTTTATTTCAGAAGCAAAAACAAATTGCTGCTGGTCGTAATAATAATAGAAAGGCTTCTCGCCCATCCGGTCGCGCGCAGCAAACAGGGTTTGGGTGGTTTCATCCCAGATGGCAAATGCAAACATGCCATCTAACTGTGCAAGGCAGGCTTCTTTCCAGCAATCGTAGGCGGCCAGTATTACTTCTGTATCTGAGGCAGTGGTAAAATGATAGCCTTTTTGCTGCAGGGTATTGCGCAGTTCTACATAATTATAGATTTCGCCGTTATGTACCAGGGTATACCGCTGCAGGTAATGCATGGGCTGTGCGGCTGCGGCGGAGAGATCAATAACAGAGAGCCGCCGGTGACCGAAGCCGGTGCAGGCGATGCCGTTAATCCAGTGCTGCTCGCCATCTGGCCCTCGGTGCCGCAGGGCATCGGTCATTTTTGTAAGCCTGTCGTTCGTCACCAGCCCCTGGTTGGCTGAAATAATGCCTGCAATACCGCACATGTTGTAAATATCTGCAATCTGGTGCAGAAATAGAACAGCCCCGGGGCCGGGGCTGCAAAGCGTTGGAGAGACCTTGGCTTATTTTTTCTTCACCGGCTTTTTTACGGGCTTTTCATACACCGTCATCGGCAGTGCAATAAGAGAAGTATCCCAGGCGGCCACCATGGAGAAACCATTGGCAGCTTTTTCAAAAAACATGGTGAAAGCCTCCAGCGGCTCAGTTTGTTTTTGCACCGGAACCTCTACCCTTACCACGTCTTTGCCACTATCATATTTAAAAGCGCCCCAGATATCTGTTTCGCGGTTTACTATGATGGTCCATTTGTCTTCTAATGGTATGGCATACAGCGTATAGCGGCCTTTTGGCACCACTTTGTTATTCACCATCACGTCTTTGTAAAATTCTATTTCTGTGGCCTCGTTGGCACCCAGGCGCCAGAGCTTATTGTATTCAAGCAGTTCACCAAAGACATTGCGGCCGTTGCGGAGCGGCCTGCTGTACACCAATCTTGCCACCAGTGCTTCAGAGGCCTTGTCCTGTATGCGTAAAATGGGGTAATTAACGGGGTAATAACTCATATCCATGGCAGATTTATCCAGCAAAGGAAACCTTGATTGCGCGCTGCTGATAAAACACGAAGCTGCTAAGAGTAGGGTAAAGAAAATTTTGCTCATGGTATACATTTAAAGGTTACAAATATAAACGTTGTGTCATATTTCAAATGACCGGTATCTGGGCAATAACAAAATTTTTCAACTCCGGGAAAAAGCGCTGGTAGCATTCCCGCAGGAAATCATAATTTGTCTCAAACAGGTCAAAAGCCGTACCGGCCTCTGTTAGATAGGTGGCACGGCGCACCAGGCCGCTCATGCTTCTTTCTATTCCCCACCTGAACTGGTAATTATTAAGCCAGTTTTGTTGACGCATATAGGGAAAGATTTCCCTGAACCTTTCAGGGAACGTATCCATAAACGGCGATAAATGTGTATAAGTGGTATGTGTAAACTGCAGGAGGCTTTCCGCAGTAAATTCATTAGGGTCTGTAGCCAGGAAATGATCATACACCACATCCATAAAAGCACCTGCATATAACCGGTAGACGGGGCGGAAGATTTCTTTTGCTTCTTTGGTAGCGGCATGATTGTCTGTAAAATTATCAATCTCACGGTGAAGGCGGATGCCGCGTTGTATACCCGGGGGGTAATCGAACTTCTTTTTGCCCTTTACAAAATCGCTAATCATATTGCCTGCCAGCAGCGATGGCTCATTAAAAGAAAGGTAGGCGTGTGCCAGGTAATTCATGCAAGCTTATTCTGGTAAAAATACGTTTTTAAAACAAAAGAATACGAAGCAGCTTTACCTGCAACGCCGCCGCTTTAATTTAACGCTTACTTAACCGTTATTAATTTTTTTTTAAGAAATCACGTGCAACCCGCAGCAGTACTGCCTTTCAGGCGATGCTTTTAAAAACGAACACTTGCCGCTCATCCGTTCGTTTAACATAAATTAAGTTTAGCTACCACCGATCAAGTATCACTTGCTTGGCTTTGTAACATAAATACTTTTGTGTCGTCTTATTACATGTAAGTTCTTTTAAAAGATAGTGGCAGGCAAGAGCAATAAAGTAAAGAAACTGCGTTTAATGCATTTCATCGTCTAAAAACGTCGTTTCACCGGAAAACGCTTTACAACCATTGCATCGCCAATTAGCTTTGCGGAAGAATCAAAACCATGTATCATTAAACCTTATAATTTTTATTTATGAAAAAGATCATTTTATCCCTGACCTTGTCAGCAGCACTTCTCAGTTCAGCATTTACGTATGCCGGTGACCGTAATGACCCATCACTTAAAGTAAAGCAGGCATTCTCTAATGAATTTGCACAGGTAAAGAATGTAGAATGGGTAACCTTACGCAGTGAAGGTGTTTACCAGGCAAAGTTTGAGTTCAACAATGAAAGCCTGCAGGCATTCTTTACAGAAGACGGCGAATTCCTGGGTACTACGCGCCAGATTACAAAATCTCAGTTACCCATACTGGTAGCAAGCGGCCTTGAAAAACAATATGCTGATGCCCACGTGGTAACAATTTTTGAGTACAGCAAAAAAGATGGTATAGATTATTATATCACCCTTACCAATGCAAAGGGTACTGTGATTGCAAAGGCCAATGCTGGCGGAGAATTTTCAGTTTACAAAAAAAATATCAAGTAAGAATGTAACATAGCAGTGCTTACCTGCGTCTATTATTACAACCACCAATTAAACAACCAATAAAGAATACTACAATGAAAAAGATGATTACAGCAGTTGTGTTAAGCACCGTATTACTGGTGAACGCTGCTTTTGCTAACAAAACAGAAACCGTAAACTATAAAGTAGAAAACGCTTTCAGGCAGGAATTTACACAGGCTAAAGATGTAACCTGGGAAAAGACAGACAACTTCTATAAAGCAGCCTTCAAAATGAACAATGAAGTAATGACTGCTTATTTTACACCAGACGGTGACCTGATGGGTGTAATACACAATATGCTTTCTACGCAATTGCCTATCAACCTGCAGACCGCGCTGAAGAAAGAATATGATGGCTTCTGGATTACAGACCTGTTTGAATTTGCCCGCCCGGACAGCAACGGTTATTTTGTAACCATCCAGAATGCAGACCAGGTAATTGTATTGCAATCAGTAGATGGTTCTTCATGGTCTACTTATAGCAAATCAAAAAAATAATACAGCGTTTTTCTCTCATGTTTTGTTGGAAAGTGGAATGACCCCGTTTTAATAACGGGGTTTTTTTTATTTATACTGCAACCTGAAGCCAGAAAGGTCTGGTGCAACACGTCGCTTGCGCTGCAGCTCATAATCGTAAATAATATTTCCTACCTCTTTAAAAAAAGGGTAGCCAATGTTCTCGTAATCGTATTTATCATCATTGAGCACGGCATCACTGTTGGTATAAATACACCCTGTGAGCATCCATTCAATATTGTGTTCAAAATCTACGATGTAGGCCGTTTCTGTTAAGAAGCCATAGGTCCAGCCGGCCTTGTTGAACACGCGTATATATGCTGGCGGTGAAGTTTTGCCTGCCCTGAACATAAAAAACTTCGTATAGCTGCTAAAATATTCCGTGGTATCATAATGCGGAAAGCTGCTTTCATAAGGCAGCTCAGACATATACTGGTATAACAGCTGGTAATCTTCGGGCCTCAGCCGGAAGCGCTGTTTGGCCGGCACGGTAGATGGAAAAATAACGGATTGCAGCATGGCCTGCAGATCCTGCAGGGGCAATACATTGTGGCGCGTAAAATCCATGGGCTGATGTATTAGGCTGTCGTGACGATCATAATAGGCCTTACCTACCAGCTGTGGCCGGCTGTAATTAAAGACGGTCTTACTTACCGCAGCCGGCTGTTGGTACAATAGCTGGTTACCCTCTACAAATCTGATGGCATTGGTATGCCGGTTTTCTTCTTCCGTCATAGGCATAAAACGGCGCGTGATTCTAGTTCCAGTATATCCCTTTTCCCATAATTTTTCATTGAGGGTTTGCTGCCCTACAAATTCATAGAGACGGTTATAAGCGTCATTGTCGCTGATCAAAAAAATTTCTTTAATGTACTGGGCTACGGAGGGAAGGCCGTTTGCTGCAAGGCTGTCGCTGTATACTTTTACCTGGCCGCTGTAGCTGCTGTCTGTTAGCATAGTGCTGTGTCTGTTAACGGAAGGCAATGCAAGATCATTCAGCTTTTCAAGCGCACACAACGCTACCGGGAGTTTTACCGTGGAAGCCGGGTTGAAATACTGGTTGCTGTCTACATGCAGGTAATAATGCCGCATTATTGGTTGCTGCTGTTTATTGCGGTTGATCTGCGTGTAGATAAGCTGGTAATGAAAGCTGTCAGGATTGTTCAGCACCTGTTGCAGTAAGGGAGATGCATGCTTACGCAGCAGTTGCTCCAGCCATCTGTCAGTTTTTGGCTGTGCGACAGCCACCGCAGATACCTGCAGCAGCAGGAGAAAGCTTACCATATATTTCATTGCTACAAGTTACAAAGATGCGCCTGGCTGGCTGTGCGCGATTAAAAAAAAGGCTGCCATAAAACATATAAATTGCAGTACAAACATTTGCATGAAACTCATCTCTTACCTCAAAGACGGTCATGAACAACTGGCCGCGCTGATAGACGGCTACCTCTATGATATGGAATTGCTGCACCCTGACCTACCCAACACCATGGGCATGTTCTTAAATTATTGGGAGGATGCGCTTCCGATGGCATTGGGGGTAGAAATTATGGTGCGCGAAGGCTCCATCTCAACAAAGAAAGCACTGCCTTATGAAGAAGCCAGCTTACTGGCACCAGTACCTTTTCCTACTTCCTTGCGCGATGGCTATGCCTTCCGGCAGCACGTGGAAGCGGCCAGGAGGAACCGGCAGGCAGCCATGATTCCGGCATTTGACCAGTTCCCTGTTTTTTATTTTTCTAATCATCATGCCGTTGTAGGACCGGGCAAAATCCGTTGCATGCCTGATCACCTGCAGGAACTGGATTTTGAGCTGGAGGCGGCGATCGTTATCGGCAAACAGGGCCGCAATATTTCAGCGGCGGAAGCAGATGAATACATTGCCGGCCTGATGATCATGAATGATTTTAGCGCCCGAAAACTGCAGATGGAAGAAATGCAATTGCAGCTCGGCCCGGCCAAAGGAAAAGATTTTGCAACGGCTACCGGCCCCTGGCTGGTAACGCTGGATGAACTGGAGGCCTTTGAAACAGCCCCCAAAGAAAACCATCGCGGCAAATGCTGGAGCCTTCCTATGCAATGCGCCGTAAATGGCCAGATAGTGAGCAATGGAAACCTGGCAACCATGGACTGGACCTTTGCAGAACTTATAGAGCGGGCCTCTTATGGTGTGGATCTTTTTCCGGGAGATATTATTGGCAGCGGCACCGTGGGCACCGGTTGTTTTCTTGAACTCAATGGCAGCGCCAGCCTGGCCGATCCTTCGGCCACGCCGCAATGGCTACAGGAAGGTGATACCATTACATTAAGCATTGAAGGCCTGGGTGAACTTACTAATAGTATTGTAGCAGAAGACAGCCAGTTTTCTTTGTTGGCAAACAAGAAATAAATCAGCTACTCTGGGCAGGTAAAGCCGCAAAGAAGGCAAGATGGTATACCTTTTTATAACCAGCCATTGCTATAGCATTTCACAATATGAGTAATTCATCTACCGGCATTGGAGAGCAGGCATTGCCTGATACCATACGGCAAAGCGCCCTCTTAGACGCAGCCGATCTTCACCTATTGGCCAGTGTGCCGGCCATACCCCATATAGACCCTGCTTATGAAGATGAGCGATTGAAAAATATTTTCCAGTACTACGCTATTAACCCGGAAGAGATGGAAAAAGAGTTGCACCGCTATGCAAAGGAATTGCTTGCAGCACATGCCATTGGCCCTGCCTGGCAGGTATTGCTTACCATTGCCTAACGGAAATGATCAGTTGAAAACAAAATCAGGGTAAAGAAGGTCGAGCGATGCGCCGCGGTAAGGGTAATCTTCCAGTAAACGGCTGATCAACTGCGGAGCGATATCTCCATATTCTACCACTTGCTGACAGTTATTCTGCATCCATTCATCAAACGCGGCTGCAAAACCGTCATCCAGCCTGTCTAACACCTTTATGCCCATCTGCTGCAGCGCTGCTGCATTGCAAAGTTGCTCATACTGTCCGCGGATGGGTATCACCATCAGTTTCTTTTGCAATTGCATGGCTTCAGCAGGGGTCTCAAAACCTGCGCCGGTAATAACGCCGGCGCTGCTGATCATGCTTTGGGTAAACTGCTGGTTGTTTACGGGTATAAAGCTGATATTACCAATGGTATAAGGCGTGCTGGTCTCTTTTGAAAATACCTGGAACCGGCTGTTGTTGATTTTGCTGAGGTATTTTGTAACAGTGGCATCACTGTAGGCGCTGAGGTAAACGGTGATATGTCCTTTATTCACGGGTCTTGCTTGTAAAATATCTTTTTTGATAACAGGAGTATAAATAAAATCATCATAGCGTTGAAAATGCAGGCCCATATAAGAAGCGGCCCGGCCATAATGTTGTAAGATAAACTCACCCGCCAGTTCTTTCCTAGCGGGCCGCGGTGTTCGGGCAGATTGAAAGCTTGCCTGGTGGCCAAAATTAACAGAAGCAATATTTTTATACGCGCACGCAAGTGAGGTGATACATTCAAAATCATTAATGACCACATCATAGTTTTCTACCGGCAGCGCCTTTACCTCTCTCCATACCCGTAGCGGGTCAAAAGATTTTATCGTTTTACCGTAGTGCAGGCCACCGCCATTATTATAAAAAAGGCTGAGGCCCTTGCTGCGGTAACGAACCGGCAGATCTGCATTCAGCTGGCTGTTGGCGCCGCTTAGAAAGATATCTACCTGCCCGTACAATCGCAATGATGGCAACAGCTCCATCGCCCTGGCGATATGCCCATTACCTGTTGCCTGCACGGCGTATAAAATTTTCATACTACTGCTATTTAAACGGTGCTGGCTACACAGCCAGTGAATTGATATAAAAATGAATTTCTTCAGACACTACGTTTACGGTTTGCCGGCTATCAGCGGCTTTCTCTGCTGCGGTAAGGCTAACATCGTAATTGTATACATGCCAGTCGTTATCATGGTATTCAAGCGCGCTCAGGTGCTCTATCCAGTCTCCGCTGTTGAGATAAGTTACACTACCACGTTCTGTGCTGACTCTTTTCTTGCAGGGCTGGTGAATATGGCCGCAGATAACGTAATCATATTTTTTTTCGATGGCCAGTTGCGCTGCTATCGTCTCCAGGTCGTTGATCTTTGCCACCGCCTTATTTACACCTGCCATGATTTTTTTCGACAATGAGATACGATCATACCCAAACAAACGCAGCGCGCTATTGATCACCCGGTTCAATACTATCAGCAACCCATAACCGGTGCTGCCCAGCTTTGCCAGTATTTTTGCGCCTCCGCGGGTGGTATTGTCAAACACGTCTCCATGAAAAATCCAGGTCATCTTGTTATTGATTTCTATGACCAGTTTATCAGTTAGTTGAAAATTGCCAAGGTCAATGCCAGAGTACCGGCGAAGGGTTTCATCATGATTGCCGGTGATGTAGATAACACGTGTGCCATTGCTCATCATCTGGATGATTTCCTTGATGACGCAAAAATGGGCAGCCGGGAAATAATGTTTGCTGAATTGCCAGATGTCAATGATATCGCCGTTGAGGATAAGCATCTGCGGCGCAATGCTGCGCAGGTAGCCGGTGATCTCTTTTGCACGACTGCCATAAGTGCCCAGGTGCAGATCCGATAGTACCACTACATCAACCGGTCGTTTCTCCATTGGTAGCCGTTTTACAAATATTGAAAAAGCATATTACCCCTATGTTGCGGCTGTATTAATGAATTGTAAAGGCTTTTGCCTGATCGCCAGCGGCTTATTCAATATTTTTTTATCTTCAGCCCCTAAACCAAACCGCATGAAATTATTTGTTACCCTTTTGCTAATCAGCTTTTCATTGTCAGCTTTTTCTCAGGCAATGCGCTCACGCGAACAGTATTCCAAGTATGAAGATTATATGAACCGGAGCCGCCGCAAGAAAAATGCGGGCATCGTTTTTCTCAGCGTAGGAAGCGGGCTAGCCATTGGCGGCGCAGCATTGATTGTTGACGGTGTGCACAAAGACCGCCAGTACAACGGGTACTACAGTGACCTGAGCGATGGTGAAGTGGAAGCCGTAGTGGGTGCATTGGTGTCTGTAGTGGGCGTGGGGTTTATGTGCGGCTCCATACCGTTTTTTGTAGGCGCCCACAGAAGCAAGGTGAAAGCACTTTCCTTTGCATTAAAAACAGAAAGACTGCCCAAACTTTACAGTACTGCGCTGGCCGGCCGGCAATACCCTGCTATATCGCTCCAGATACCGTTGGGCAGGTAATAGAGCCTTTATCGTTTTAGTCTCATGGATAAGGCAACAGCGCTGTTTTTACCATGTCAATCTTGTATTTTTGCAGCCCGATAACCACCGGTACATTCCGGTTGTTTACCAAACACGCGTATTCATGACTACACAACATTTGTCTGAGCAGGAGATCATCAGAAGAGAAAAGCTGGAAGGGTTAAGAAAGCTGGGCATTGATCCCTACCCTGCAGCACTTTACCCGGTAAACAATACTGCCGCGTTCATAAAAGCAAATTACAAGGGCGAAGAAAACAAAGCAGACTTTGCAGACATCTGTCTTGCAGGCCGTATCATGAGTGTACGGGATATGGGCAAGGCCAATTTTGCCGTACTGCAGGATGCCAGTGGAAGAATACAGTTGTACATAAAACAGGATGATATCTGCCCCGGTGACGACAAAACACTTTACCAGCAGGTATGGAAAAAACTGCTGGATATTGGTGATATCATTGGGGTAAAAGGATATGTCTTTACCACCAAAACCGGTGAGACCTCGCTGCATGTAAAAGAATTTTCTATTCTTACCAAGTCTTTGAAACCCTTGCCAAGTGTAAAGGAAAAAGACGGCGAGTCTTTCGACGAAGTAACCGACCCGGAGTTTAAGTACCGCCAGCGCTATGTAGATCTTACCATCAACCCCGAGGTAAAAGAAACTTTTATCAAGCGTACCAAGCTTATCAATACCATCCGTACTTTTTTAAATGAGAAGGGTGCATTGGAAGTAGATACCCCGGTATTGCAGGCCATCCCCGGCGGTGCCGCCGCCCGGCCGTTTATTACACACCACAATGCGCTGGATGTGCCTTTCTACCTGCGCATTGCCAATGAACTGTATTTGAAAAGATTGATTGTGGGCGGGTTCGACTGGGTCTATGAGTTCAGCAGAAATTTCCGCAATGAAGGGATGGACCGCACGCATAACCCTGAGTTTACCGTGCTGGAGTGGTATACAGCTTATAAAGATTATTTCTGGATGATGGAAATTACCGAGCAGCTGATAGAGCGGATAGCCATTGCACTGCACGGCAGTACCGAAGTACCATTGGGCGATACCATTATTAGTTATAAAGCGCCTTTTAAACGCGTATCCATACTGGACGCTATAAAAGAAAATACGGGTATTGATGTCAGTGAGATGGATGAAGCCGCCCTGCGTGTTGTTTGCAAACAACTGAATATTGGCGTACCCGGTAATATCGGTAAGGGAAAGCTGATAGATGAGATCTTTGGTCATACCAGCGAGCATGCCTACATACAACCCACCTTTATTATAGATTACCCGGTAGAGATGAGCCCGCTTACCAAGAAACATCGCAGCAAGCCAGGCCTGGTAGAACGATTTGAGCTCATGATCAATGGGAAGGAAGCAGCCAATGCCTACAGCGAGTTGAACGATCCTCTTGAACAGCGGGAACGGTTTGAAGAACAGGCACAGCTAATGCAGCGCGGAGATGATGAGGCCATGTTTATAGATCATGATTTCTTGCGTGCATTAGAATATGGTATGCCGCCTACCAGTGGCATTGGCATTGGCATAGACAGGCTATGTATGTTTATGACCAACCAGGCCAGCATACAAGACGTGCTGCTCTTTCCGCAAATGCGTCCTGAAAAATTACAGGGAGAATAGCCGAAGGTATAATACAACCCGTTCTGCAGCGCAGCAGCCTTTCTCCGGCCAGAGAACCGAAGTCTTGCTTGCGCTCCGGCTAGAGAACCGAAGTCATAATCACCCAGTTGCATTATTACGAACATGGTTGACTTCGGTTCTCTTTGTTGGCCAGCATGAGACGAAAGTAAAACCTGCATTCAATCTCTAGGTTATCCTCCAATTTCTATTCCGGCCACTTTTACCGCGGCAGAGAGAACCGAAGTCGTAGTCTAGAGAACCGAAGTCTTGAATCACGCTCTGCCTAGAGAACCGAAGTCTTGCATCACCGTGGAGTTGCTCCTGGATGATCAAGACTTCGGTTCTCTTTGCGGCGGTTCTCTCTGCGGCGGTTCTCTTTGCGGCGGTTCTCTCTGCGGTGCCTCTCTCTGAACTGAACTGGATACACACTAATCGAAAATAAAGTCTTTGAGCCGCTCTTCATCAATGATTCTCTGTTCGTGAATTGCTTTAAAGCTTTCTACACCGCCAAACCATTCCCTTACTTCATCTCTTGCAACTTTGGTCGGCCTATTGCTGATGATGGCATTATAAGACGAATAGCGCCAGTCTTCAAAACGGCCGCAAAGGCCAGCTTTGATCGGGTTTAAATGAATGTACTGTATCAACCATGTGAAATACGCATCATCCTCCACCTTTTTTTTCTTGAATTTTGGCTGAAATAATGCCCCCGTTCTACCATGGCTAAGGTTCATTGTCCTGGAAAACGAAATAAACAGATCTTTAAAAGATTTAATCGCAGCCTTTGATATTTGTTCATCACTTAATCCTTTGTTCATTTTAACCCGTACCAACAAATGAAAATGATTTGGCATCAAGCAATAGCAAAACACCTCCATTGTGGGACAAACGTACTTTTCTAACTTTTCAAGAAAAAAGAAAAATTGCTGGTCTTTTTCAAACAGGTTTTGCTTGTTGTTCCCCCGGTTGTAAACGTGATATACTTTGCCTGCTTCCATTGCCAGATTTAATCCATGGTGCGTACAATAGTGCATGCACTTTGTTATGCAATGTATCAATGCACAATTACTTCACCATGTGAAAAACCTCACGTAAAAATGTTGTTTTCACCATGAACGCGTGAGGTTGATTATAAGTGGAAGCAATAGAGAGAACCGAAGTCTGGTTCAAGACTTCGGTTCTCTCTGAACTGGTCAGGCACTAATGGAAAATAAAGTCTTTGAGCCGCTCTTCATCATAGTCAATCGCGGTAATTGAAGGGTGGCTTGCGGTCGCCCACAATAGCCTCATATTTGAAATCAGCGCCGCGCGCTGCTAAAAATTCTTTCCGCGCATTTTGCAATAGGGCTTTATCAGTAAACAAATCCAGCGCAGTAAGCGTCATGGTTTTGGCGGCCACCATCATACCCTTAAAACCAATAGAAGTGCCACCACAGGCCACTGCCTGCCAGCTATGGGGCGGTGTGCCGGGCGCCCAGGTAGCGGCACCCATGCCAATGGTGGGCACGGTCCAGCTGATATCACCCACATCGGTGGAGGCGTAAAACACGGTATTGATATTCTCCAGCAATAGCGGTTCAATAGTAGCGGCGGCTGTTACCGGCGGCACCTTGTAACCAAAGCCCTGCTGTATGGCAGTGGCAAAGGCTGCTTCTGCTGCTGTATACTGCACACCACCCACTGCCTCCAGGTTTTTTTGCACCGCCATGGCCAGGGCTTTATTGGGCAGCGTTTCATATTCACCACTAAGTATTTCATAGTCTACGCTCGTCTGTGTGCCCATGGCCGCGCCTTTAGCGGCTTCTACCACCCAACTGAAGATTCGTTTGAGTTCTGTTCTGGAGGGATGCCTGATGGTGTACCACACTTCTGCAAAGTCCGGCACCACATTGGGTGCCTTGCCGCCATTGGAGATTACGTAATGAATGCGGGCGTCCTGCGGTAAATGTTCACGCATCAGGTTCACCATATTGTCCATTGCTTCCACGCCATCCAGCGCACTGCGTCCCTTGTCTGGCGCTGCGGCGGCATGCGCAGCTACGCCATGAAACCTGAACTTTACGGTTATATCTGCCAGTGAGGAACCAATAGCCGTAGAATTGGTAGAGGCAGGGTGCCAGTGCACCACCGCGTCTACATTGCTGAACAGGCCTTCCCGCACCATATACACTTTGCCGCTGCCACCTTCTTCGGCAGGGCAGCCAAATAGTTTAATGGTTCCTTTAATGGCGCCTCTTTGCATCAATTGTTTCAACTCTATGGCGGCTGCCACAGAAGCTGCACCAAATAAATGATGACCACAGGCATGCCCGGCATTGGTGTTGGCAAGTGGTTTTCTTTCGGGCACCGTATCCTGCGAGAGACCGGGCAGTGCATCAAACTCCGCCAGCAAACCAATTACCGGTTGTCCGTTACCGAAAGTAGCCACAAAAGCTGTTGGCAGGCCGGCCACGCCGCTTTGTACGGTAAAACCGTTTTTTTGCAAGGTTGCCTGCAGCAGCGCAGCACTCTTTGTCTCTTTGTAACCTACCTCGGCATATTGCCATACAGACAATGCAATGTCTTTGTAAGTATCGTATTGTTGTTGCAGTTCAGTTAGTGCTTTCAGCTTTGTTGCAGCTAGGCCGGTGGTCTTTTGTGCAGTGAGTATCCACACAGGGAAGAACAAGCAGGTGATGACAATCAGGGTTTTTCTCATGTTTATAGACAGTTTGCAGGATGGAGACCAGTATAAAAATATGTTTTTTTAATCGCGGTAGTTGAGGGCCGGCTTCCTGTCGCCCAGCAGGGCATTGTAGTTGTACGCACCCTTGGCTTTTATAAACTCTGTTTGTGCGGCTGTTATCAGGGCCGGGTTTGTAAAAAGATCAATGGCCGTTAAAGCCATTGTTTTGGCGGCCACCATCATTCCCTTACTGCCAATGGCGGTTCCGCCGCAGGCCACCGCCTGCCAGCTATGTGCCGGAGTACCGGGCACCCAGGTAGCCGCATCAAGGCCAACAGTGGGCACTGCATAACTTACATCGCCCACATCAGTAGAGGCAGCGCCTGCATGGCTTTCTATGGTGAGCGGTTGTATGCTGGCCGCTGTTTCAATAGCCGGTAATTTATCGCCTAGAGTAGCCTGCAGTTTTTTGGCAAAGACCATTTCTTCCGGCGTATAAGACACACCACCAACAGCGTCCAGGTTTTTTTGCATGGCTTCTGCCAATGTGCGGTTTAATAGAAGATCATGGGCACCGCCAATGATTTCATAGTCCATACTGGTACCCGTGCCCATGGCTGCGCCTTCGGCCGCTTTCACCACGCGTTCAAAAATACTTTTTACATCATCCTTATTGGGATGCCGCACATAATAATATACTTCTGCCATATCGGGTACTACGTTGGGGGCCCTGCCGCCATTGGTTATTACATAGTGGATGCGCGTTTCCTGTGGCACATGCTCACGCATCATATTCACCATATAATCCAGCGCCTCTACTGCATCCAGCGCGCTGCGCCCTTTGTCTGGCGCCGCTGCTGCATGTGCAGACAGCCCGTGAAACCTGAACTTGGCAGAGATATTGGCCAGCGTGCTGCTCATGGTAACCCTGTTCTCTGCACCAGGGTGCCAGTGAATAACGGCATCTACCCCATTGAACAAGCCTGCCCGTACCAGGTATACTTTTCCGCTACCGCCTTCTTCTGCGGGGCAACCATACACTTTAATGGTGCCACTCAATTTCTTTTGCGCTATCAATTTTTTTATTTCGATGCCCGCAGCAACAGAAGCGGTACCAAACAAATGATGGCCACAGCCATGACCGGCGGCCTGGCCAGCAATGGGGGCTTTCTCGGGCAATGCCTGTTGCGCCAGGCCCGGCAAGGCATCATATTCTGCCAGGATGCCAATGACCGGTTGTCCATTACCGTAAGTAGCCACAAATGCCGTGGGGATACCTGCAACGCCCGTGTCTACGGTAAAGCCATTATCGCGCAAGGTTTTTACATGCAGGGCGGCGCTCCTGGTTTCTTTAAAGCCCAGTTCCGCATAATTCCATATCTCCATGGCTATCTTTTGATAGGCCTCATAATCATTTTGAAGATCACTGCTGGCCGCGGCTTTCAGGGGGGCGGAATTTACAACAGCGCGTTTTTGCTGTGCGTGCCCCTGCAGCACCAGCACGCTGGCTACTGCGCAAAGAAGAAGGCTTTTGCATAAGCATTGTTTCATGTTGCGTTAGTTTGTCACAATGTAAGCAAAAGGCGCAAGCGCCGGATGGGTGCTGACTGCTGCAAACATGCATCGGCATAAAAAAAGCCCCGCAGGGCGGGGCAGGTTATATATTCTTAAGGGGCTGTTGGTTATACAAAGAGATCCATCATCAGCTTGTGCTGTGGGTTAACCGCATAGTGAGCAAAATCAGTTACGCCTTCTGCTTTTAGTACATCTTCGTCAATAAAGAAATTGCCAGAGCATTCAAAAGAAGGCCGCTGCAGAATATAAAACGCCGCATCTGCTACTATATCCGGTGTGCGACTTCTCTGCATCAAAAAATCACCCCCCAGTAAATTCTGTACCGCGGCCGTTGCAATGGTTGTCTTTGGCCAAAGTGCATTTGCAGCTATGCGGTCGCCCTTTAATTCTTCTGCCAGCCCTAGCACCACCATGCTCATACCATATTTGCTGATGGTATAGGCAAGATGCTTTGCAAACCAGCCAGGTTCGAGGCTAATGGGGGGCGAAAGATTCAGGATATGGGGGTTGTGCGCCTTTTTTAAATGGGGTATGCAGGCCTTGCTGGTAAAAAAAGTTCCTCTTACATTAATGCCCTGCATGAGCTCCCAGCGTTTCCATTCAGTTTGCTCTGTCTGCGTAAGGCTGATGGCGCTTGCGTTGTTGATAAGAATATCGATACCGCCAAACCTGGCCACCGTTGCATTGACAGCTTCATTAATGCTTTCCTCAAAACGAATATCTGCCTGCAGGGGCAACACATTTCCATTGCCCACCTTTGCAATCTCTTCTGCCGCTGTAAAAATGGTGCCGTCTAATTTAGGGTTTGCTTCAACCGTCTTTGCGGCAATAGCAATATTGGCACCTTCACGGGCCAGTTTTAAGGCAATGGCCTTGCCGATGCCCCTGCTGCCGCCGGATATAAAGACTGTTTTGTTTTCAAATTTCATATGACAAAGTTTAATGGAGGATTTTGACCGATAAGCGTTTTTGCCTATCAATTACTGATACATAACTCTAAATTCAATTGATTATGATATGGATTGAAAAATAAGGTGTTATTACAAAAATATGCCCTCGTAAACTTACGATTTACCATGTAAATACCGAAGAATAAAAATGAGGCGTTTGTGCTATTGTGCCCGCCTGGCACGCGTTGTATGTTTGTATTGTTGATATGAACGATATATATGGTCTCATCCTAAATCCTAAAAAAACCAAACCAAGTCCAAATCCTGAAGAAACCGTTTTAATCCATGTCCGAGAAAACCATTTAGAGAATCCAATATCATTCATGAAACAAAAACCTATCCTTTAAAATCCAATTCCTGCTGAATGAACCCTTAAGTTTTGTACCTATGATGACCTAAAAAATTGGCGAGGTTCGTACACAAAACATTAAAGCCCCGGATTAATCCGGGGCTTATTATTTTATTTAGACAGTGTTGTCAATTTCTTCTGCTGAACCTGCTGGCTGTTACCAGTATTTATAACCCATTAAACGCACCAGCTCCACTTTAGCCAGGCATAACTGGTATTCATACTGCAACCTGCTGAACTGCGCCCTGGCCACATTGGTACTGGCATTGGTAATTTCTAGGTTGGTGCCTACGCCGTTTTTAAAGCGACTGGCAGCCAGTTCCTGCGCCGTTTGCGCCTGGGCAATCTGGCCGGCAGTATTGGCTATCCTGTCCTGGTTAGACTGTATATCAATCAATGCCTGCTGTATATCTCGGCGGTAATTACTGTTAAGTGTTTCCAGGGCCAGTTTATTTTGCTGTAAAACAGTTTCAGATAATCTCACCTTTTGCTTTGTGCGGTTGCCATCATAAATAGGTAGTTTTAAAGAGATGCCTGCGCCATAGTTGAAACGCATTTCATTTACATTGGGCACATACCCATTCTTAATACCCGCATTGGCGCCAACGTTTACTGATGGCCGTGTGCCCAGTCTTGCAATGTCAATATCATTCTGAGACTGTTTTACACGGTCTGCTGCCAGCAGGAATTCAGGATTGCTGATCTGCGCGTCTGCCAGGGCTTCTGTAACGGCTTTCAGCGGCAGCTCAAAATCAAAGCCGGCGCCGGCAATGGCCTTGCCACCGGTAGTGTTCTCTAATAGGTTCTGTTGTTTCTGCAGGGCGTTCTGCAAATCAAGCTGCCGGTTGGCCTCTGCATCTATCTGAGATTGTATACTCAGCAGGTCCAGCTTTATGGCCTCACCATTCCTCAGTTTGCTTTCTATTACCCGTTTGTTTTCATTTAAATAAGCAATTACACTGTCTTCAATGCTGATGCCGCGCTGAAAATAAATAATGTTATAGTAGATATTGGCTACCTGGTTAGCCAGCTGGCTTTTTGCATTGTCTGTAGCATGCTCTGCATATTGTATATCTGCCTTGGCACGTTCTATATTGGCTTTTAAGCGGCCAAAATCAAATAAGGTATAATTGCCGCCCAGGTTTGCGTTCAGGTTATGCACGGGTGCAAACTGGAAATCCTGCTGCTTGCCGTTTACTTCCAGTGGCAGCACAATCTTTGGCTGCACATAGTTGTAGCTGGCATTGGCATCTACCTCCGGCAGGTTGTTTTTGGCAATCACCAGGCGCTGCCGGGCCGTTTCTACACCATTTTGTACTTCCTTAATTTTTGGATAGTACGTGAACGACTGGTTGATCAGTCCTTTTAATTCATTGTTGGCAACAGCTTGTCCTTTTACAGACAAAGCGCCCACCAGCGTAATGGCGATAATACATATACTTTTCATCAACTTAGTTTTTTAAAATTAATGTGCTTCGGCAATGGCGGCCTTGGCGGCTGCCGGGTCTGCCGGAATGGTTTTCTTTACCCTCAGAAATACCACCATGGGTATCACCACTATAAAAAACAATGCCACCAGCCTGAAGGTATCCAGGTAGGCCAGGTAATGCGCCTGCCGGTCTACCGCATTGTTAATCATTGCCAGTGCCTTGGTAGTAGCGGTGCCAATATCAAAGCCTCCTTTATTGACGAAGTTTTGCGCCAGGTTATTGGTTCTCTCTGTAAGCGCGGCAGAGCCTTCAGAGAGATTGCTCACCAAATCAAGCCGGTGTTGTGCGTATTGCCTGGACACATAGTTATTGGCCATGGCAATACCAAAGGCGCCACCCAGCTGGCGGGTCATATTGTTCAACGCAATACCAGAAGCGTAGTCCTTTGGCTGCAGCCCCGCCACCGCCTGGTTAATGAGCGGCAACTGCACCATGCTCATGCCAATGGCGCGCAGGGCAAAGGGAAAGAAAAAATCCTGCCGGCTAACGTCCATGCTTACCCGAGAACTGTACCAGGCATAACCGGCAAACAAAAGAAACCCGGCTATTACAAATGGAATGGGTTTTACACCCTTGGCCATCAGCGTACCAATAACGGGCATCAGCACAACGGTTATCATGGTGGGCGCCAGCAGGGTAAGACCGGTTTCTAAAGGTGTATAGCCCAATACGCTTTGCGCCAGTACCGGGAAAACAAATACGGAGGTATACAATCCAAGGCCCACTACAAAGGTAAAGATGGTGGTAAAGGCAAGATTGGTATTGTTAAGCACCCGCAGGTTTACGGCGGGTTTAGGTATACTAAGTTCATACCAGATAAAGCTGGCAATACCTACCAGCGCAAGGCCGCTGCAGATCCTGATGGCTTCACTGCTAAACCAATCGTCTGCATCTCCGCGCTCCAGCACAAACTGTAAACAGCCAATGCCCACCATCAGCAATAATATACCGGTATAATCTATGGTGATTTCCTTCTTCTTTGTACCCTCTCCTGCCTTCTTGTCTATAAAAGTGTACGCCAGCAACGTGGCCAGTATACCAATGGGTATATTTATCATAAAGATCAGCGGCCAGCTATAACTTTCCATGATATAACCACCCAGTGTAGGGCCCAGGGTAGGACCTAACACAATGCCCATTCCAAACAAACCCGATGCAATGGGACGATCTTTTACCTCAAAGGCATCAAACAAAATTGCCTGCGAGGTTGACAAGAGTGCACCGCCACCCACGCCCTGTACAAAACGCCAGATGATGATTTCTACCAGGCTGGTAGACTGGCCGCACAAATAAGAAGCCACGGTAAAGATGATCATGGAGGCGATGTAGTAGTTCTTTCGCCCAAAATATTCTGCCAGGAAGCCCGTAAGTGGAATGATGATTACATTGGCAATGGCGTAGGCCGTTATCACCCAGCTGATATCTTCAATACTTACCCCAAGGCTGCCGCTCATATCAGTGAGTGCCACGTTTACAATGGAGGTATCAATCAACTCCATAATGGCAGCAGCTATAGTGGTAATAACTATAATTGTTCTTGCAAATCCTTTTGGCGTTGCCATAAACAAAATTTTATTTGGTGGGCACAACTATGTAAGCGCTCAATCCGGCCCGGAGAATATTCCTGTACCTGGCAACGTCTGTGATATTTATTTTTACCGGCACACGCTGGGTTACCTTTACAAAGTTGCCACTTGAATTGTCTGGCGGCAGCAAAGAAAATTTAGCACCGGTAGCATCACTAACACTTGCAAGGGTGCCTTTCAGTTTAAGATCCGGATAGGCGTCCAGTTCAATTTCTGCTTCCTGTCCTTCATGAAATTTTTTGATCTGTGTTTCCTTGAAATTGCCCACTATCCAGTAGGTACTGTCGTTTACAATAGAAAACAAAGGGCTGCCTGCCTGTACAAACTGGCCGGTGGTGATATTTCTCTTACCAATTTTGCCGGCCTGCGGTGCGTAAATTTTGGTGTAGGAGATTTTT
>DATJGC010000036.1:0-11080 GCA_035495345.1 Chitinophagaceae bacterium
TGCCCCTGCCCTGTCGTAGAACATCTTCATGCAGTTGCGAATGGCCACCGGATCCGGGCTGCCGCCCGAAAATTCGTTGAACACCTGCTGGGTAGTCAGTACAAGGGATGATAACTGGTCCTGCTGCTGGTGAAAATCTGCAATGCGCCTGGCCTGGGCCAAAAACGGCGGGTAGCAAATGATGAGCATGCCCGCGGGCGCCGCAGCATGAATATCCTGGTTAGACAGCTTACCCAGCAGGGTGGGCAGCAGGAAGGATTGTTTAAAGCAGCAATATTCATGGAGGCTGGCGCTGGTATTGGTAAAATCAAGGTTACTGCCGCCGGTTATGCAACTCATTTTCACCGGCATTGCAGGTTCCGACACATCCCAAACCTCGGCGCCCGCCGCCTGTTCAATGCTAAACCTGGCGTTACCATTGGTGCTGAGACTGCTCCAATCGCGAAAAAATAACTGCGTACCAGTGCCTAATAGTAGTTTACGCCGGTAAAAAACCTCCAGCCAATCCAGCCAACCCTGCGCGCTGTTATTGCCGGTGAATGCACAGGTAATGGCGGCACCAGCGGTAGCAGTAATGCTGGCGGTGGCCGAAAATCTGCGTGCAAAAAGGTCCTGGCTACTGCTGCCCACGGAAGCGATATCCTGCTGCAGGATGCTTTGGTTGTTGATGCTAAACGTAAAGCGGCTGCTGCCATTCACAGATCTGGCCACGCAGGCGGCTTGCATGCTGGCGGGTTCGGTTTCAACGGGGTTTGTAAAGGCTGTGGCAAGGCTTATCGTTTTGCCAGGTGCTGCAGAGAGCTCTTCTCCCAACCAGTCTTTGCTGCCATTCAGCAAATTGCTGCTCTCCAGTTCATGAAACCAATGTTCGGAGAAGCTGGTTACAGTAATGTTGGCCGGCGGCGGAGCTGTTTGCAGGGCGATGCGTTTGCCGTTGCCCCCAATGCTGATATAGTAAAAGGCCTTGTCTGTATAAAGATTCTTTTGGTGCCTGAAAGCCCGGTTAATGGTATCGGCTATCCAGCGGTCGGGCCCGGGCGCGTAAAACAAGAAATAATCGCTGCCATTAAAAAAGCCATCCCCATCGTCGATCACCTCAATGGCATTTTCCACCAGATCATCCGGCACAGTTGCGTTACAGGCTTCGGGCAACATGGCGCCGCCATTACCAAATAAGCGGATGGCGCCCACCGGGATGGAACTGTTGCTGACACCTAATTGGCGCAGCATGGGTAGGTCTACCTTATAAACGCCCGCTTCCTTTACTGCCAACTGGTACCAACTGCCGCTGCCCAGTACCGATGAGGCCTGGTACTGCCGTTGCGCCATTAGTGCGCAGGAAAACATCAAAGCCAGTGATAGAAAAAAACACCCAATTCTCATAGACAGCGGGAATTAACCAGGAGAAAAACGAGATTGTTGCAACGCCTATTATGTATGAGCACTAATAATTATCTGATTATCAGTGAAAGGCTGTCAATTCTTTTCAGTCAACGAAGGCTGGGCCCAAGATTTGCAGTATGCGGGTGGGACAAGAACAGCAGCTACAATATTGATTCGTTTTAGCAGTTTATAAGGTGGGTTTGGGTAGGGGCAACCATTTGGCGCCCTGGCCACGTACTGCTTTTAACGTATTTATACGAAGCTTCTCGCTGAAAGCTACTTATATTCGCGTTTGCAGGGGAAAGCTTTATCCTCACATACAATATAAGTTTCAACATCCCGTTATTTTATTCTAAAACCGGCTTCAAAATGGCTATTAAAATGAACTGGAAGACTTTAATTATTATCCTATCCTGCGCTGTGAGCGTGGCTTCTTGCAAAAGCAAGAACAAAAGTGGTAAGTCCGACGTGACTGGCTGGAACTACAATGACAAAAACATGGGTGGTTACCAGGTGTCTAAAGAAAAAGAAGAAAAGACAGGTCCCGGACTGGTGTTTGTTCAGGGAGGTACGTTTACCCAGGGTGCTACCCAGGAAGACGTGATGGGCGACTGGAACAATATTCCGCGCCGTATTACTGTCAACTCCTTTTACATGGACAAAACAGAGGTGGCCAATGTGCACTACCGTGAATATATGTACTGGGTAAATACCGTGTTTGACGGTGATGAATTCCAGGGCGTTCGTAATGCCGTTTTGCCAGATACCCTTGTTTGGAGAAGTGAGCTGGCTTACAATGAGCCATTGGTAGAATACTACCTGCGTCACCCATCCTATAACTACTACCCTGTTGTGGGCGTAACCTGGAAACAGGCCAATGATTTCTGCGCCTGGAGAACAGACCGCGTAAATGAAGGTGAGCTGGTTAAAAGAGGTTATATCAACAAAAACTCATTAAAGAACCTGAGCGGTCTTGGCCAGGAAAACTTTGATACCAAGGCCTATTTGCTGGGTGAGTACCAACCTACTCCCGGACAGGCTGCAAAATCTAAAAAGAACCCTTTAAAGAATCCTAACGGTACCCCCCGTACCAATGTAACTTTTGAAGACGGTATATTATTACCCGGCTATCGTTTACCAACAGAAGCTGAGTGGGAATATGCTGCCCTTGGTCTTGTAAACCAGAACCCGATGCCGTCTAAGAAAGAAGGCAAGAGAGGTGAAGAGTTGCTGGCCAACAAACAGGTGTACTCATGGAGCCAGAACGTAAACGGCTTGCGCGATAACCGTCGCGGTAGCTGGCAGGGTACTTTCCTTGCTAACTTTAAAAGAGGAGCTGGTGATAACATGGGTGTTGCCGGTGGTTTGAACGACCGTGCTGTATACACTGCACCAGTAACTTCATTCTACCCCAATGGTTTCGGATTGTATAATATGAGCGGTAACGTAAACGAGTGGACAGCGGATGTATACCGTCCTTTGTCTGGTGTTGATAATGATGATGTGGCTTCTTACCGTGGTAACAAATACAAAACAACTGATTTAAGCTCCGGCAAACCAGAGCGTGATAGCCTGGGTAAAATCAAGAGCCGTTTTGTAACAGATGAAGAAAGCAAGAGCCGTCGTAACTACCAGAAAGGTGATGTTATCAACTACCTGGATGGTGACTCACTGGTAGCTGGTGTAGCTTACGGTTACGGTATCACTACCTTAATCAGTGATAAGTCAAGGGTTATTAAAGGTGGTAGCTGGAACGACCGCGCTTACTGGTTGAGCCCTGGTACCCGCAGGTTCCTTGAAGAAGATCAGTCGCTCAGCACCGTAGGTTTCCGTTGCGCTATGGACCGTGTGGGTAGCCCCGAAGGTAATGGCCATGGTACCGGTATCAATTACAAACAACGCAGGCAGAACAGCCGCAAAAAATAATTGCCAGATAACGCCCAGCGCGTCTTGCAAAGCATTCAAAAGCCATCCATTACGGGTGGCTTTTTTTATTCAGCGACAGCTGCGCGGATAATAATATTGCGTACTACATTCGCAGTAATAGAACCATACTTATGAGCATCGAACAACTGTATCAATTATACCTTACCCATCCTTCTGTACAGACAGACACGCGCAAAATAAAACCGGGCGATATCTTCTTTGCGCTGAGAGGCCCCAGCTTTAACGGCAATAGCTTTGCCGCTGCAGCATTGGAGGCAGGTGCCGCCTATGCAGTGATAGACGACCCTGCATTTGCAAGCGGGGACAAAACCTTGTTGGTAAAAGATGTGCTTAGCACACTGCAGGCTCTTGCAAAGCATCACCGCCAGCAATTTACCATTCCGTTTATTGCAATCACCGGCAGTAACGGTAAAACCACCACAAAAGAGCTGGTGCATGCGGTATTGTCTTCCAGCTTTATTACCTATACCACGCAGGGAAATTTCAACAACCATATTGGCATACCGCTAACCATTTTGTCTGTAAAAAAAGATGCTGAGATGGCGGTCATAGAAATGGGCGCAAACCACCAACGCGAGATTGCCGGCTATTGTGAGTACACCCTGCCCACTCACGGTATTATTACCAATGCGGGCAAGGCCCACCTGGAAGGCTTCGGCGGGGTGGAAGGCGTTAAAAAAGGCAAGGGCGAGCTGTATGATTATCTGCGCCAGCACGGTGGCGTTGCTTTTGTGATGTGGGATTATGATTATCTCCGGGACATGAGCAAGGGCATCTCCCAGATAATTTCCTATGGCACCCGTGATGCCAGCATCACAGGCGATGTGATGCGGAACGGGCAATTTTTACAGGTACAATTTACAAAGGGCCTGAATGAAGCCGTGCATACGCAGTTGGTGGGCGATTATAATTTACCCAATATACTTTGTGCGGCCGCCATTGGTGTTTTCTTTAAAGTGCCGGCTGCAAAAATAAAAAACGCGATTGAGTCTTATACGCCTTCTAACAGTAGGTCACAATTACTGCAAAAAGACGGCAATACCATCATCCTGGACGCTTACAACGCTAACCCCTCCAGCATGAAGCTGGCCATTGAAAATATTGCGCAGCTGCCGGCAGCAAAAAAGGTGTTGCTGCTGGGCGCCATGGCAGAGCTGGGGGAAGACAGTATCATGGAACACGAGCAGATTATAGCGCTCATTGGCAGGCACCAATGGGCGGGCGTAGCGCTTACAGGTGGCGATTTTTTGAAAATAGCCCACCCGTATACCCGTTGCAACAATGCGTTGGAAGCAAGGGATTGGTTTCAACAACAAGCGTTTACCAATGCCACCGTGCTGGTGAAGGGCTCGCGCAGTATGCAAATGGAAAAGGTACTGGAAGCAGGCGCCAAATAATCCTTTATAAGCATTTAAAAGCGCAACCTCTCCGTACCTTTGCGGCTTAATCAGGCGTATGACAGATACTGAGCGGCACCCGGGCTATTTACTTTCTGTTTTAACCAACAAATGTCCGCGTTGCAGGGAGGGCTTTATCTATAAAGAAAAAAGTTCTTACCAATTGCTGTCTATTGTAAAAATGGTGGAGCGATGCCCGGTATGTAGCCAGCCCACGGAGATTGAAGTAGGTTTTTATTATGGAACCGGGTATGTAAGTTATGCCTTATCTGTAGGACTATGCGTGGCTTCCTGCCTGGCATGGTGGCTGATTATAGGATTTTCGTTTGAGGATAACCGTTTCCTCACCTGGCTTATCTGCAATGCCGTTTTCCTGGTAGCAATACAACCACCGCTGATGCGCCTCTCGCGTACACTTTGGCTTTCTTGGTTTGTAAAATATGACCCCGACTGGAAAGACCACAAACCGGAAGAACACCTGGACAGGATCATTCCTGAACAAATGGGCAACTGGTAATGTGACGCATTCTTTTTTAATTAACTTTTTAGGAGGCTTGGCTCAAGCCTACCGGAATTATCACTGCACCGCGCCTGCGGGTTATTGTACAGCTGCACTTTTCTTCATCTGAAACGAAACAACTGCAACGCCGGCGGGCTGTCGAAGTAATCATGTCTTTTAAATTTCGCACAGAGCACAAGCTTACATTGCTGCCGAGCAAAACTTAATATTCAGGAAGAGGCAAATGATTTAATTTTGCAGCAACCAAAACACATTGTATGAGAAATCACACGCTTACCAAAGTATCTGCCCTCTTATGCCTTATTTTTTCCATTTTCTGCGCCAATGCGCAGGTAACCACCGCCACACTCAGTGGCACTGTTCTTTCTGCCGATAAAAAGCCGCTCTCGGGAGCCACCGTAAAAATTGTATTTGCAGAAGCGGGCATCAGTAAAACCATTCTAACACAAAGCAACGGCTCCTTTCTTGTGCCCAACCTGCGGGTGGGCGGCCCTTACAAACTAACTGTGTCCTTTGTAGGGTTTGTTGAAAAGACGGAAGACAATATCAATCTTGAACTGGGACAGAACAGTGCCGTAGATTTTGTACTGGAACCATCGGCTGCTAACCTCACCGGCGTAACGGTAACGGGCAGGTCCAAGATTTTTGATAACCAGCACACCGGCGCCTCCACCAATATAAGCTCCAGGCAGATACGCCAGTTGCCAACCATTTCAAGATCGGCAGACGATTTTACACGCCTCACTCCTTCTGCCTCTGCTACCATCAACGGTACTTCTTTTGCGGGTCGTAACGGTCAATACAACAACTATTCGCTGGATGGCGCGGTATTTAATAATCCATTTGGTTTGGATGCACCCACACCCGGCGGACAAACTGGTGCGCAACCCATCTCACTGGACGCCATTGACCAGATACAGGTTAATATTGCCCCTTATGATGTTACACAGGCTGGCTTTACCGGTGCAGGCATCAACACCGTTACCAAGTCTGGCACCAATACCTTTGGCGGTACCGTGTACGGGTTCTATCGCAACCAGGGCATGACCGGTAAAAAAGTAGATGGCAATAAAATTACCGTTCCGGACCTTACGCAATTACAGGCGGGTTTTTCAGTAGGCGGCGCTATCAAGAAAAACAAGCTTTACTATTTCGCAAACTTTGAGACAGAACAACGGGAGGATGCTGCCAGCAGTTATGTGGCACGCAACGCCAACAATGGCGGCAACAACAATACATCACGTGTGCTGGAATCAGACTTGCAGGCGGTGAGCAGTATCCTGAAAACTAAGTTTGGCTATGAAACGGGTCCGTACCAGGGATATAACCTGCAACAAAAAAATTACAAGTGGCTGGCCAAACTGGATTGGGTAATTAATAGCAACAACAGCCTTTCGTTTACTTATAACGGGCTGGATGCTTCCAAAGAAAAGCCTGCGCACCCCAATGCCATTCGGCACCGCGGCCCGGATTACCAGACCCTTCAATTTAAAAATTCCGGCTATCGCATCAATAACAAACTGCACTCATTTGGCGCGGAGCTGAAGTCAAGTTTCGGCAGCCAGTTTGCTAATAAACTAAGGGCCGTATATACCAGCTTCCGCGATACACGGGATCCTTTTTCTGACCCCTTCCCGGTGCTGAACATCACAAAGTATGGCACCATGTATATTGCTGCCGGGCATGAGCCTTTCTCCATCAACAACCGGCTTAACCAGGATGCATTTCAGGCAACGGATAACTTCAACATCATACTCCCCAATCATACACTTACCATTGGCGGCTCTTATGAATCATTCAAGTTTGCCAATTCATTTAACCTCACTGGTTATGGTGCTACGCTCTTCAGTGATGCAGACATAAAAACCTTTATAGACAGTGTACCAAAAAGCGGCAACTATGTTTTTGGCGCCTACCCGCTGGATATAGATGTAAACGCCGCCAGGGCCGCCGGCAAAGCAAATCAGTGGACCTGGTATTATATCACGGTAGCGCAGGGTTCGGCCTACCTGCAGGATGAATGGAAAGCATCTGATAACCTCCGTGTTACCTACGGGCTACGGATGGACATTCCTATTTACAGGGGATCCAGTTATAAGGAACCCAATGGCACTGTAAGTTCACCCACGGTTCAAAACAACGATAACTTAACGCTGTTTGACGAACATGGCCAGCCGGTAACCAATGGAAAAGGAAAGGATCTCGACAATACGCGTTTACCTTCTTCAAAGCCATTGTTTTCTCCGAGGCTGGGCTTCAACTGGGACGTAAAAGGCGATAAGAGCTTTCAACTGCGCGGGGGTTCCGGCTTATTTACCGGCCGTTTTCCTTTTGTATGGATTGGCAATCATATCGGTAATCCCTACTCGTTTTTCTATTGCGCTACCGCCCGGAATTTTAAATGGCCACAGATATGGCGCACTAATATCGGCGCTGATCTGAAAGCCGGTACCGGCACCATCTTTAGTGCAGACGTTGCATATTCTAAAGATGTAAATGCCATGATGGTGCGCAACTACGGACTTGGAACACCTACTGCATCGCTTAACAGCGGCATCGGCGATACCAGGAGCGTTTACCGCGCAACAGATAAAGGCGCCGCCAACGCGTACATCTTTACCAATACCAAAACAGGCTACCAGTTTAATACAAGCTTCAGCGTTCAGCAAACATTCAGGAATAATCTTTTCCTCACCGCCTCTTATAACTACCTGGTAGCAACGGATGCCAGTTCTATTTCCGCAGAAATCAGCAGTGATGCATTTGACCGCAACCCTATTTTAAACAATGCCAATGAAGCAAGAAGCACGCCTTCATTGTATGGCAATACCCACCGCTTTGTGCTGGCCGGTATAAAAAGGTTTGAATACGGTAAGGGCAAGTATGCAACCAGCATTTCTATTTTTGGCAACTGGAGCAGCGGCAACCGCTTTGCCTATGTATATGGTGGAGATATAAACAATGACGGTACGGCCAGTAACGACCTGCTCTATGTGCCCAAGAACAATGAGATTGACCAGATGCAGTTTGCCAGTCTTACAGATGTGAATGGTGTTGTACAGAATGCTGCGGCACAAAAAGCTGCTTTTAAAAGTTTTATTGAGCAGGATAAATACCTCCGCAATCATCGCGGCATGTATACTGAAAAATATGGCAATGAAAGCCCCTGGTTCAGCCAGGTAGACATGCGCATTCTGCAGGATTTTAATTTCCTGGCCGGTAAAAAGACGCGCACATTGCAGGTAAGCCTGGACATTGTAAACCTTGGCAACCTGATTAGCAGCAAATGGGGCGTTAGAAAATACGCTACCACTACGGGTTACTTTCAACCCATTTCTGTAACGTCGGTTAACAATGGGGTGCCTACCTACCAGTTTGACCCATCACTCAAAGAAACCTTTATAGCCAGCCCAGATTTGTGGAGCCGCTGGCAAACACAGTTGGGTCTGAGGTTTATCTTTTAATTGAAGAATAGAACTACACTTTTACACAGAGGCCCGCATTGCGGGCCTCTGTGTTTATAAACATTGCTATTAATAAGGGAAGAGACAGGTGTACCTTTTACCACAAAATTGCCCCGGTGAAAACCGGGGCAGTTCGCTGAAAATCTAACCCTTGCTTTTATCGAATTACCATTGTGCCAGATAAAATTAACAGGCGCTTGTTAGCAAAAGGTTAAGGCATCTTTACCTAATTATTATGCGGCCGCGTTATTTAATATCAGGCACAGGAAATATATAGCCGCCAAACAAAAGGTAGGCAAGTAACAAGGTCCAGATAATATTAAAAATTTGTGCGCCTATAAAGGCAATGGCCGGTCTTCCCCCTTCAATTTTTACAAGATCTGTAAACCTTGCCTCCAAGCCAATGGCTACAAATGCCAGCGCAAACCAGATAGTACGCAGGCTGTTTAAAATACCGCTTACATTTTTAGTGATGGGCGTAGGAACAATAAAAGAAAAAAGTAACGAAGCACCAATAAACCCCAAAACAAACTTGGGGAAGCGCTCCCATACAATACCCAGTGAAGGCGTTTCCTGTTGCACGGCATTGCTTTCTTTACCCTTGCGGTAAGTCCACCACAATGCAATAAAAAAGGCGGCAATACCAATGAGTACATTCTGTGAAAACTTAATGATGACGCCGGCCTTGGTGGCTATGGGGCCCACCAATTGTGCCGCCGCGGTTACAGAAGCAGTAGTATCCAGCGTACCACCCAGCCAGGCGCCACCTACAATTTCGGGCATATGCAGGTGCTTGATGATCCAGGGCTGCAGCACCAGCATGGGAATAGCTACCAGCAATACAAGCGTAGTGATGTAGGATAATTTTTTCTTGTCGCCTTTGATAGCCCCACTGGCAACAATTGCCGCAGATACGCCGCAGATGGCCACCGCGGAAGCCAGTATCACCCCAAACTCATCATCTACTTTTAATTTTCTGCTCAGCCATAAAGCAAAAAACCAAACCACGCTCACTACCAGCGTTGCCTGCAAGATGCCCGGCAGGCCCGCCTTCACTATATCGGTAAAAAGAATACTGGTGCCCAGTATCACCAATCCTGTCTTAATAAAAAACTCAGACCTTGCCGCTTCTCTCAACCAGGCAGGCACCGTAGTAAGATTACCAATGAGCAGACCCAGCACCAGTGCAAAAATCACATACTCCAGTCCGTAATAATTAATGGTTTTATTGCCCGCAATGATCAGTGCTATTATACCCAGTACAAAGATTAAAGCAAAACCTGCGGCATACCGTCGGCTGTTGCCACCAGACAGCACAATGGCAACTGACGACAAAAAAAGGAAAATAACCCCGGTGATAGCAATAAGGCCAAGATTGTGCAATGACAGTACTTTATCAAACAAATCTGCCTTACTGGCCCACTGGTATACGGGCAGGCTAAAGGTAAAATCGCTGACCAATAACACCCACAGCAATACTGCTGTAATGATAGAACCACCAATAATGACAGCCCACCAGTCTTCTGTTAACTGGCTGGCAAATGTTTTTCGCTCAACAATGGGTGAGATAGGACTACGCTCTGATTCACTTTCGTTAATTACCGGTTGATAAGCCATGTGATGTTAATTTACTTTAGTAATAATAAGGGCGGGCGGCAAACCTTATGATACAGCCGCGCCTGCAATCGTTTTATTTGATAAGCTGATAGAAAAAACTTCCTGTAATGCCTTCTTTGCGGCATGGTAACCACACATGCCATGCACACCACCACCTGGTGGCGTGGAAGAAGAACAGATATAAATGCCTTTGGCCGAAGTACGGTACGGCGACCAGCGCAATGCCGGCCGCGTAAACAGCTGGCGTATATCTATTACACCGCCATTAATGTCTCCTCCAATATAATTGGGATTATAGCTTTCCATGTCTGCAGTGTTCATGGTATGCCTGGCCAGGATAGTGTCTTTAAACCCCGGGGCAAAACGCTCTACCTGGTTTTCAATAGCACTTGTCATGTCTTTTGTTGACCCATTGGGCGTATGGCAATAAGCCCACGCAGTATGCTTTCCTGCAGGCGCCCTGCTAGCATCAAAAAGACTGGGCTGTGCCAGCAATACAAATGGTTTGTCTGGATGCGCGCCGTCTGCGGTAAGTTGCTCGCTCCGTACAATTTCAGGCATACTGTTGCCAATATGTACGGTGCCCGCCTCCCTGCAGCCCTCTGCCATAAAGGGAATAGGTGCACCCAATGCCCAATCTATCTTAAATACACCCATACCATAACGGTAGCGTTGTAACTGCCATTTATACAATGCAGAGAAGCGGTGACCGGCCATCTGCAGCAGTTGCCGTGGTGTAACATCTAATAACA
>DATJGC010000037.1:0-6136 GCA_035495345.1 Chitinophagaceae bacterium
ATATGTAAAGGCGGGGCGGAGGCCGGGGTATACACGCACCACGGAACTGGCGGTATCTGTGCAAATATCGTTTTTGTTGATTTTAAGTTTTACCGCATAAAGCCCCGTGTCTGCAAAACTGTAGCTGGGGCTGGGTTCATCAGAAGTAAAAATAACCTGGTTGTCTTTGTTGAATAGCTCCCAGTGAAAGGTCTTTATCAGCGCACTGGTAGAGAGATTTTGCAGGGTAACGGTTTTTGTATCGCGGCAAACGGTGAATTGTGCGGGCAGGGTGGCAGCGGCAATGGAGCAGGAAGCAATATTAATCTGCAGGTCTTTTCTTTGTACGGCAATTACCACGCCATTGCGTATCTCTTCCACGCAAACGGTAACCACGTATTTGCCTTCAGCGGGTGCAATGCCGGAGATTAAACCGGTAGCCGGGTTAATCTGCACCTTGCTGCCCAGTGGTGCACTGCCACTGAATTCGGGCAGTGCATAAGGCACGCGTGAATAGGGCGGGGCAGATGGCGGAAGGCTGTTGCCGGGTGTTCCGCCGCCGCCACCGGCATAGGCATCGCAGAAAGAGTAGCGCAATACATCGCCATCTGCATCGCCGGCGGCAAAGCTGTAAGAAAATGAATTGTCGGCACAGATAATGACCAGGTCGCTGCCGGTGAAATGCGCGCTGCTGTTCTTGGGTGCTTCAGGCAATGCGGCAGTGGTGGCCGGTATTTCGGCGGTGTAGGTGGCACCTACCTGCGTATAGCTGCCCAGGTTATTAATATTGGCCACACGGTAATTTACCTGGCTGGCAATGATGTAGCCATTTGCAGAAGGGGGCAGCGAAAGCGAGAAATAAAAATAGCCCACCATATAGCATACCACCGGCGGGTCAGAAATACAGGGGTTTGAATTGTACAGCGTCAGGTTCTCCTGGTTGCTCAGCGGCACGCTGATGTCTTTGATATGTTCGCCGGTGACCCGGTCAAATACGGTAATGATGGTGGGGTCATTGAATAGACGGCCGCTGTTGCAGCGCATAAATAGTTTAAGGGTGCCGCTGTACTGGTACTCGCCATCTCTTATGCCGGCAGAAACATAATACATTTCTCCGCCGGTGATATGGTCGGCCTTTGCGTCAATGACGCAACTGATGCAAAAAAAGAAAATGGCAATCCTCTTCATGAGCCGTTAGCGTAAACAATCAATAATAGCAGTGATGCGGTTGGGGGTGTCAGCAGGACTTTATCATAAAAGGTTGCTGAATATACGATTTTTCTAAAGACATCGTTGCTTTGCGCTGCGGCGGGCGCCGGCAGTATTGCCGGGGGAGGCGCAAAAGTTTACATACTGTTATCAAATTGCATTGTAATTTTAGCGCTCAGTAAAAACGCTGTAAATGCGCCTTTGGTTGTTGTTGCTCCTGTTGCCTTTATTTCTACTATCCTGTGTGGCCTCCAGAAAAGCGGTGTACAATACCCTTCCGCCGGCTACTGTTTTGCCGGCCTTGCCAGAATCCAATATCAATGTGGCCGTAAAAGTGGCCACCGGTCCATTTTTGGCAAAGGCGGCTGTACTGGTGCCAAAAGAGGTAACCAGTGATGGCTGGCCTGAATACCTGCAAACCTCCTGCGATTTTCATTATAAATACCGCTTTGTGCCCGGCGGTTTTACCTTCAACTGTGTAAACAACCAGGTAATGGTGAAGCTGAGTGGTACCTACCAGGTATCCGGCGAAAAATGTGTATGCGCTTTTGGCAAACAAACCTCTCCATGGATTGGCGGCAGCTGCGGCTTTGGCAAGGAGCAGATGCGCAAGACGGATATTTTTATACAATCCGTACTGCAATTTCAGCCCAATTATACAGTGCATACAAAAACCCAGGCGCAGAAAGCCACTGCACTGGAAAAATGCACGGTCTCCATGTTTAACCTGGACATTACCCAGCAGATCATGGACAGTATAAAATCTTCTACCAATGCGTTTTGCTATTCTATGGACAGCGTGGTAAACGGCCTTGATTTCAGCAGCACCACCAAAGCACTTGCAGAGCGCATCAACAAAAAAATACCGCTGGATAAATACGGTTATATCAAAATCAATCCTTCAGCAGTAAGAATAGGAAAGATGAACAGCGTAAAAGACACGCTGCAGGCCACCCTGGGCATTTATTGTTTTCCTGAATTGCATAGCGACAGTACCAATAATTACAGCGCGGCTTTTTTGCCGCCCCTGCAAACAGCCGATGTTCAGCCCGGTATTAAAGTCTATACCAATGCACGGTACGATTACCCGTTTATCAACAGCATCATCAACCAAATGGTGAGGGATACTTCTTTTGAGGTAGAGGGCAGAAAAGTAGTCATCAAAAATGTACAACTAAATGGTGCAGAGAATGGCAAAGTAGAAATAATGGTAGATTTTGAAGGCGATAAAAAAGGCAGCCTCTACCTGGTGGGCACCCCGCAACTGGATACCGCCAGCCAGGTAATTATAATACCAGACCTTGATTATTCACTCAAGAGCAGAGACCTGGTGCTGAATATCGGCAAAGCATTCTTCAGCAATAAGATTTTGCGCACATTGCGCGAGAAGGCCACCATCAGCATTGCAGACATCATTAACCAGCATCGGAAGGAAATTGACGCGCAGCTGAACAAACAGGTAATGGAAGGCGTGTTTTCTACCGGCGCCCTCACAGATGTACGGGTGCTGAGCCTTGTAGTAGGCAAAGATGTATTGCAGGCGCAAACCTGTACCCGCGCCAGCGCTTCCATCATCATCAACAGCCTGTAGCCAGCCCTGGGTAATAATGATGGCAACCCGTTGAGAACCAAGGGTAATTATCATTTATAAAGAAAAAGAGTAATTTGCGGGTGCTGTGAGAAATAAGTTTGGCCGCAGGCAACCATTGAATGCCTGCTTACGTACCAGCCTGTATAAAGTAATTTACCATACCTCCTTACACCAACTATACTTTGGGCGATGAAGCAATTCATATATTGACGCTCGTTGACGGATGTTGCAAAAACGACCGCCAGAGCCAGGGTACCCTGTACCGCTGGCTGTACAGCTATGCCATGAAAATCTGCTATCGGTACACCAGCCAGCAGCACGAAGCAGAGGAGCTTACCAATGAATCTTTTGTGAAGTTGTTCAAAAACCTGCACCTGTTCGACGGGGGCCGGCAGCTGAATACAGAAGCCTTGTTTAAAGCATGGTTTAAGCGCATCATTATTAATACCTGTATTGACCACCTGCGTAAAAACCATCAACTGGTAAATGGCCATGCACACGGTACAGACAGTGAAGCGGTGCCGGATACACAGGAAACTGCTATTGATAAATTATCGTATGAAGAGATTATTGAAGCCATAAAACAACTAACCCCGGTGTACAGAACCGTTTTCAACCTTTTTGCAATAGAAGGTATGACACATGAAGAAATAGCCGCCCAGCTGCAGATTAGCGTGGGCGCATCCAAATCCAACCTGTCAAAAGCCAGGCATAACCTGCGAAAAATCATTTCGCACCAAACCCAGTACAACACGTATGTACAAGCCAGATGACAAAGATATTGACCGTATAAGCAGGGATGCTGCTGAGCACTACCACGCGCCGGGCCGGCCTTCGTGGGATGCACTGCAGCAGGTCCTTGACAAAGAACTTCCGCAGGAGAAGGAAAAAAAGCGCAGGGGCTTTTTCTTTTTCTTCTTTCTTGCGCTGGGGCTCTCTGTAGCGGGTGCGGGCGTATGGTACCTGTTACCACATGCGGCCACCCCTTCCAGCCTTACCCGGCAAACCAGCAGCAAGCCGCTGAACGGAAGTAACCCAGGTACGCCTTTGCCGGAAAACAAATTGCCCGAAACAAACGCTGGCACGGACAAAGCGACTGCCAGTCAATCTATTCATGACCAGGAGAAAGCTGCATCAATAAAAACCGAACAGCCACAGGAGGCTGGTAATAAAGAACCGGGCAATAGAAAAGAAAATAAAAAACCAAACGAAACAACCACGCCACCCGCAGCGAACAACCGGGCGGTAATTGCCCGCAATAGCACAGTGCTGCCTCCTGCAAACGCTCAACGGGTACAATCACTGCAGGCCAATCTAACAGAAAGGCCTAACCGAAACAGCACCCGCAGCAACGCTCGCCCCACCCGTAATCATCCAGGAGTAGCGTCTACCCCCGCAGACGCCGATGCGCTGGCGCTAACAGACAAGAGCAGCCCGCGCAACCGCCCGTACACAACAAACAACCGGAAGAATACCAACAACAAGCATAATACTGTCCTTCAACAGCGGGCAAACAAAGAAAAGAATGAAAAGGATATAAGCGTGGCGCAAGACGAGTCAACCGCAACGGCCACCAGCATTGAGAACGAAGCTACAGCCGGTAAAAACCAGTCGCCCACAGCAGTCACTGCCTCAGACAGCCTGGCCAAAACGCCGCCAATAGCCATCAATACCCAGGCAGACAGCAGCAAGCCTGCCGCCAAAGCGCTTACAAAAGCCGCTGAAAAGAAACAGGCACCGGTGCGCAAGCGTGCTATCAACATTGGACTTACCGCCGGCGTAGACGTAAGCACCGTAAAATTTACCCATGGTGATAATGCCGGTTATAATTTTGGCATCATGGGTGGCTACCAGTTCAGCAGCCACTGGTCTGTTTATACCGGTCTTGTATACACGAAAAAGAACTATACCCTGAATGGAGAAGATTATCATCCGCCCAAGCATTACTGGACACAATACGTGCAGCTGGAAACAGTAGCGGGCTATTGCCGCATGTGGGAGTTGCCCCTGCAGGCCAGGTATACCTTCAACCCAAGTGCAAAGACACCATTCTTTGCCAGTGCCGGGCTGTCTTCTTACTTTATGAAGAAACAGGGCTATACTTATTATTACAAGACCATGAATATGCCCTACAGCACAGACTGGACAAACGACAGCACCTTCACTCATGTTTTTTCCGTACTGCATTTGTCTGCCGGCTTTGAAAGAAAAATTGGTGATCACCTGAATTTTCAGGTAGAACCTTACGCAAAAATTCCATTGGGTGGTGTAGGCTTTGGTAATATTCGCCTCAGCAGCTTCGGTGTTAACTTTACTGTACAATACAGGCAACCCGTAAAACGTTAGCCACGTACTCTCCAATATCCGTTTAAATAAGTATTATGAAGAAGAACCAGCTGCTTTATGCATTTTTATTGCTCTCTCTGTATACAACCATTTTTATTACGGCCTGCAGTAAAAGCGGCGGCAATAGCACCCCGGCCGATCCCTGTGCAGGCGTAACCGTTACAATTACACTGGCAGTCACTGCTACAGATGCCGGTGCATCTACCGGCGCTATTACTGCAACCGCTGCAGGCGGCACCGGCTTTACCTACAGCATTAACAGTGGCGCCTTCCAATCATCCGGCAGCTTTAGCAATCTTGCCGCCGGAAAATATACCATCACCGCAAAAAATGCCAACGGCTGTACCGGCACTACCTCGGGTACGGTGGTAGCCAAAACAGTAAGTTGTACAGGCACACCGGGGCCACTCTTCACCGCGGTGAAAACCATCATTACCAATAACTGCGCAGTAACGGGTTGCCATAACGGTAGCCAGGCACCCAACTATACCACAGACTGCACCATTGTGGATTATGCAGACCTCATAAAAACACGCGCCGTAGATAATGCGGGCACCAGCCAGCAGATGCCACAACCCCCGCGCGCACCCCTCAGCCAGGCAGACCGCGATAAAATTTCAGCGTGGATAGTGGCGGGGAAAAGGCTTACAGACTAGAACAGTTCTTAGTTCTTAGTTCATTAGTTCGGAGTTCTTTTGCGCTGATATAGTTTTGAGTTTGAAGGTTGAGGTTTTCAGTTCTTTTATTGTCTGGCATTTAACAGACAATCAGACTACACAAAAAACCAACACAACAGAACGCAAAATCAACAGCTCTTCTGGTAAAAGTGAACTAAAAACTGCTGAACTGGGAACTTGGAACTATTGATGGAACCAAACCTTCTTCGCATCATCCCAATTACCATTGTAGTTGATAAATAATTCTTCGCCGGCGGCGATATTGCGCATGGTGGTGATGCTGATGGTTTGCGCATCAAAATCCATTTCATACTCGCAATTGGAAGCATAGGAA
>DATJGC010000038.1:0-5731 GCA_035495345.1 Chitinophagaceae bacterium
CATGTTCCCAATCATGGCACGGCATAATTATTGATGCAATACTGTTGTTCCCTGGTATGATATAGGCATCAACGCAGTTTGCGGTTTTTCTTACCTCCCCCATTTTTACCGCAACCCCGCTTGCAACCTGCAGGCACTGGTTACCTATACCATCAACCCGGCTATGCTACACTCCCCGTTATTCTTCATTAAAAAAAATTATGGGTATGACTCATTGCTACGCCAATGGCAGAACTTTCTGCTCCTTATTACTGCTATTATTTTTCCTGAAAAGCTTTTCTTCACTTGCGCAACCGGTCATCGGGCTCAGATCTGTGGTAAATGCTGCCACACCGGGCGGACTGCTCAGCAAACCGGTAGACATTGTAAACGCAGGCGATAACAGCCAGCGACTGTTTGTTGTACAACAGGATGGCACCATCCGGGTGTATGATCAAAACTTTAATAACCTGGGCAATTTCCTTACAGTAACGGGCTTGTCTACCGGCGGCGAAAGAGGATTGCTTAGCATGGCCTTTCATCCAAACTATGCCAGCAACGGTTTCTTCTTTGTTTACTACACCAATACCAACGGAGATATTGAAGTGGCGCGTTATCAAACACCGGCGGCAACACCCAACCTGGCAGACCCCAGTACAAAGACAGTGGTGATTACGATTCCGCACCCGGGTCAAACCAACCACAATGGCGGCAAATTATTATTTGGTGCCGATGGCTACCTGTACTTTGCTACCGGCGATGGCGGTGGTGGCGGCGATGTGCCCAATAATGCACAAACCGGTAGCAACCTGCTGGGTAAAATGATACGTATTAATGTGAGCACAGGTACTACCCCACCGTTCTACAGCATACCGGCAGACAATCCTTTTCTTGCAGCAGGCGATAATATCAGGGATGAAATCTGGGCCTTTGGCTTGAGAAACCCATTCCGCTGGAGCTTCGACCGGCTTACGCAGGATATGTGGATTGCGGATGTAGGCCAGGGCGCCTGGGAAGAAGTGAACCACCTGCCGGCCAACGCTAACGCAGGCGTAAACTATGGCTGGCATTGTTTTGAAGGTACCCATCCCTACCCTGGGGGTACAGGTTGCCCCATTGCAGGGGCCACCATATCGCCGGTGCTGGATTACCCGCATGATAATGCTACCGGCGGCGTTGCAGTGATTGGTGGTTTTGTGTACCGCGGTACCACCTACCCCGCCATGTACGGTTACTATTTGTTTGCAGATGAATCTTCGGGCAATATCTGGCTGCTGCCTCCGGGCGGTACCGCCACAGATACCGTGCAGTTTAAAAATGCACTCACACTGATATCCTCGTTTGGTGAATCAGAAACGGGAGAAATCTATCTCACTAACCTGAACGGGCAGGTATATGCTGTTAGTGCTACCGCCGGTGCGGCATTACCCGTGAAGATCAATTCATTCACCGGCACCACGGTAAACGGTGGCAACCAGCTCACCTGGCTGTCTGGGGTAGAACAGCAGGTGCAACAGTATGAAGTGGAATACAGTACAGACGGCATTCATTTTCTGCAGGCAGGCATCGTGCCCGCTACCGGCGCAGCAAGCTATCATTTCACCCACAAGCCCGGCAATGGCAACAAGTGGTACTATCGTTTAAAAATGGTAGACCTGGATGGACGCTCGGCCTACAGTAGTACCATCATCATAAGGCAAGACAATAATAGCCGTTCGGGCAATTTTGTATCACCATCGGTCATCAACAATGCTGTATTGCAGGTAAGACTGGATGAAGCGTTTACCGGCTTGCAGCTGGTAAACATGGAGGGCCGCGTAGTGTACCATCAAACGCTCAGCAGCAGCAGCGGCCATATTGCCGTGTACCTGCCCGGCCTGCCGCATGGGCAGTATTTAGTAAGGCTGTACAACAATGAAAAGCAGCTTACACAAAAAATTATTTTGCAGTAAACCCGTTTGTATTCAAATAACAACAAGGGCCGGTTTGCACCGGCCCTTTTCATGAATGATCGCTTTGCTTTGCTAAAAAACTTTATCGTACCTGGATAATATCTGCTCTTTTGTAACTGCCAGTTCATTATAATTATTGGCGCGCTTGCGAACGCCCAGGCTACTGTATTGCAAGGGTACCGGCGCATTTCTTAGTGCATCCATTTTTGCGATTACATAGGCTGGAAGCTTGGCAATGCCTTTTGCTTCCAGGCAGGTAATGGCTTCCAATGCAGATACGGCCGCTACATGGTTGGGAGAATACAGCAGGCGGTACAGCAGGTAAGTATTATGGTTGCTGGCAATATTTATAAAAATGGGATCGGCTGCTTCCGTGCTATAAGTATCATTTCCATACCAGACCACATGATTGAGATCAGTACTGTCTGCAGGTATTAATTTATACCCGTCCGGGTAATCTAATTTCACTTGTGCATATACGGTAGCATCCGTAGAAAAACGATGTACGCCCGTTTCAAGCGTCAATGGAAAATCAATCAGGGGCAGGCAATAAACGTCCAGGTAATTGATATCAAGCGAGTCTATCAGCGGCTGGGCAGGACTGATGCATTGCATACAATGACGGGTGGTAAAATAAATTCTTTTGAACACCACTTCGTTGTTAAACTCGGTGAAGGCAATAGCTGCCTGTAGAATTCCATCAGAAGACAACAGTGCTTCATATTTGGTGCATCCGCCCAACGGCATCGTGGTAATAGGGTGTTTTCTGTCGGTAAATCCGCCCATCGTTTTAATAATATCCGCCGCAGGCGCCGTACTATGGTAAAACTGGTTTAAGAAGCTGATGAGTTTTTTATCTGCTTTTAGCTGACCGCCGCCGGGCGGCTTACTTGATTCAAAAGCCTGGCAGTGGCTGCGCAAATTTGTTTTTGCACGGTCTAATAAAAATTGATTATTGCGGTAATACGCGTTTTGTGCGGAGACGGGCTGCTGTTGTAAAAGGCAGCTGGTTACCAGTGCAATCAGTAGCAGGTATTTCATAGCATGCGGATTAAGCGGATTAATGAGCGGCTGTGGGCCTGCTTATAAACGCAGAGGTATGGGCGGATATTGCTGTGGAAATTGCCTACAATGATTGCCGGGAAAAGCGTGCGCTTACCACCAATTCCTTGCTGCCAGCAGTATAGGTATAAAATCCTTCGCCAGCTTTTACACCCAGTTTACCTGCTGCTACCATATTCACCAGCAAGGGACAGGGCGCATATTTAGGATTGCCAAAGCCCTGCTGCAATACCTGTAAGATAGAAAGACAAACATCCAGTCCAATAAAATCTGCCAGTTGCAGCGGGCCCATGGGGTGTGCCATGCCCAGTTTCATTACCGTATCAATCTCCTGTACACCGGCAATGCCTTCATACAAACTGTAGATGGCCTCGTTGATCATCGGCATCAGGATGCGGTTGGCAATAAAACCAGGGTAATCATTTACCACGCAGGGCGTTTTCTGTAACTGCTGGCTAAGCGCAATGATGGTGGCCGTAGTGGCGGAGCTGGTAGCATAGCCGTTGATGACTTCCACCAGCTTCATCACCGGTACCGGGTTCATAAAATGCATACCAATCACCAGCGGTGCGCGCCTGGTGACGGCCGCAATTTTTGTAATAGAGATAGAAGAAGTATTAGTGGCCAGTATAGCCTCAGGCGGCGCCGCGGCGTCTACCTGTTTAAAGATAGCCAGTTTAATATCGGTTTGCTCGGTAGCGGCTTCTACTACCAGTTGGGCAGATTGAACGCCTTCAGCAATTGAGGTATTGGTTGTTAAGCGGGCCATGGCGGCGTCTTTTACTTCTGCGCTGATACTGCCCTTGCTTACCTGGCGGCCAAGGTTTGCCTCAATACTGCTCAATGCTTTTTTTAGTTGCGCTTCAGAAAGATCTATCAATGTTACATCAAAACCATGTTGCGCAAATACATGTGCTATGCCATTACCCATGGTGCCGGCGCCAATTACTGCTACTGATTGTATCATGATGGTAGAAAGTATGAAAGAGAAGAAGCAACTAAGTTGATACGTTGCTGCTGCCAGATCCGCTGCATTATTTATTCTTGAAATCGCCTCTTTTCCAGGCAGAAATAAAATCTGCCCATGCCAGCGGGTTCAGCAGTCCAATAGGTGGTGTTTGCCCCTGGTAATAATATTTTTTGGCACCCTGTGCAAGGGCATAATTGGCAGACTCGCGGCCGTCTCTCGGCATACTGCGCATGAGGGCCTGACGTGTGGCCGCATCATTGTTCTTACGCGCAATTTCAAGGTTATCTGCCGGTATATTGGTGTTTACAAAGTCTCGTTCAAACTGTTCACGGGTGGGCCTTGGGCGTATGATGGTGACCGGCAGATAGGCAGTATCTGTAACCATTAACTGGATGATGCTCTGCTGGCTTCCCTCCAGGTTGCGGGGTACTTCAATGGTCTTTGGTTTGTAACCGATACTGGTGAATTCTACTATATCACCCTTTAGTACCACGATAGAAAAGACACCCTGCTCGTTACTCATGGTACCGCGGTTTTGTCCTTTTACAATCACACTCACAGAAGGTATTCCTTTCAGGCTGTCTGCCGTCATTACCACACCATATAACTGTACCACAGAGTCTTTTAACTGGGTAAACTGCGCCTGTGATTTGGTTACCAGTGCAGCGGCGAACAGTGTTAATAGTAGCAATCTTTTCATCCGGTGCATTTATTTATTAAAGGTCGGTCCTTAACTCCTGTACAAACGCTGTACCCTGTTCGCGGCCTTGTAATTAATTTATTTTTAATCAGCCAACTATGCTCATTTTCCACTGTACAAAATTTCACCTGAACAAACCAAAGATAATTACTTCATTTTTCAGAATTACAACAAATTGCCCTCGCTATTGGTTAATTTTGCGGCAAATTAGATTTTTAACATAACCTTTTTAGCCGCCATGGAGCAGGATCAAATTTTACGTGCGCTGGGTACCGTGCAGGAACCTGATTTGGGTAAAGACCTTGTTACGCTTAACATGATCAAAGACATTGTTATCAGCGGCCACCAGGTTTCTTTTATGATTGTACTTACCACCCCTGCTTGCCCCTTAAAAGAAATGATGCGCATAGCCTGCGAAAAAGCCATTAAAGAAATGGTGGATAAAGACGCAGTGGTGAAAGTGCTTTTCTCTTCCAATACAACTTCTAACCGTAAAGATGGTGAACAGGTATTACCGAATGTAAAAAATGTAATTGCCGTAATGAGTGGCAAAGGCGGTGTGGGCAAAAGCACGGTGGCTGCCAATCTTGCGCTGGCACTTGCACAGGGCAATGCAAAGGTTGGTTTGATGGATGCCGATATCTACGGCCCCAGTGTACCCATTATGTTTGGCGTACGCGGAGAGCGGCCCATGATGATGGATATGGGCGCCGGAGAAAAAGGAAAGATTGTACCGCTGGAGAAATACGGCATCAAGCTAATGAGCATTGGCCTGCTGGTAGATGAAAAAAGCGCGGTGGTATGGCGCGGCCCCATGGCCAGTAGTGCCATCCGCCAGTTTGTGACCGATGTGTTCTGGGATGAACTGGATTACCTTGTTATAGACATGCCGCCGGGCACGGGCGATATTCACTTAACCGTGTTGCAAACCATTCCGGTAACCGGCGCCATCATTGTAACCACGCCACAGGATGTGGCACTGGCCGATGCAAAGAAAGGTATTGCCATGTTTGGCCAGGCGCAATTGCGTGTGCCCATCATTGGACTCATTGAAAACATGAGTTACTT
>DATJGC010000039.1:0-26114 GCA_035495345.1 Chitinophagaceae bacterium
GGCGCCTACCACGGCACCCATACCACTGCCGGCGCTACTGAACAACGGCACGCACTGGAGAAGTGTTACCACCGATTATTTTTCTGCTGATACACTGGCACTCTGCTGGCATTTCCTGAACCGGAAAGATGCCGCAAACTATTCACTCACGGCGCGCAAAGGCTGGGTACGCCTGACGCCGGATAGCGGTCGCACCAGCCTGTTGCAAAAAGAAACCGATCATTATTTTACAACCACCACCCGCGTAGACCTGGATGCGGCTGATACTTCTGCAAAAGCCGGTCTTTACCTAACCAACGGCAATCAAAAAACATTTGTAAGATTGTATACAGGGTTTAGTAATAGTAGAAAAGAGATAGTATTCTCGTTTGACAGCGCCGTACGCAGTATACCCAACAAGTTTGGCCAGCGGGTTTGGCTGCAGCTGCAACGCCGGCAACACCAACTCAGCGCCTTTGCCAGCGCAGATGGTAAACAATGGACGCCCGTGGGTGCACCCATCAGCGCAGTTAACCTTGATAAAACACAGCCCAATTACAACTCATGGGTGGGCACCAGTATGGGGCTGTTTGCAGAAGGCAAGCCAGCAGATTTCGATTTCTTTATCTGCAAAGATGGCGCTGCTCTGTTACCCGCCATTGGGTACAGCAATTATTATGGCGTTGAAAAATTTGAGAAAGGCCCAAATCCTTATGTAACCAATACAACGGATCTAGGTGGATGGCTCATGATCTCCGGCGTAGAATTGAGTCATCTTTCTAAAAAGGGAGGAAAGCTGGCCATTACCGCCGCAGCAGCATCTTCCGGCTCACTGCAAGTTTGGCTGGATGATCTTAAGAACGGTCAGTTAATAGCCACTGTACCCATCCGCCCGCAGGGCAATGGGCTGCAAACAAGTATTTACCAACAATCATTGCCGGTGTTGAACGGGCAACACGATGTGTTTATAAAATTTCCTGCGGGCAGTCATCAGCAGTTAATGATAGAAGCTATCCGTTTTATTGCGTCTCAATAAAGTATCGGCCGCATTGCCCGCCCCAACTATCCATTACCCATGAAAACGGCGCATTGTTATTTTTTATACGATAAATGCCATCATGAAACATTGCCTTGTACTGATTGCTTTTTTTACAGCCACCCATTGTTTTGCGCAGCAAAAGGGTTTACAACTTTGGTACGATAAACCTTCCGGCAGTACCTGGGAAAATGCACTGCCTATTGGTAATGGAAGACAGGCGGCCATGATCTATGGCAATGTAGATACTGAAACCATCCAATTGAATGAACACAGTTTATGGAGCGGCAGTCCTAACCGCAATGATAACCCGCTGGCGCTGGATTCACTGGAGGCCATCAGGCAGCTTATTTACCAGGGCCGGCAAAAAGATGCCGAGCGTTTGGCCAATAAAGTCATCGTCAGCAAGCAATCACAGGGACAAATGTTTTCTCCCGCCGGCGAATTGCATCTTTCGTTTAATCATACCAGTTATACCAATTATTACCGGGCGCTGGACATTGAAAAAGCGCTTACAAAAACCGTGTATACCACCAATGGTATTACCTATACCCGCCAGGCGCTGGCTTCTTTTGGCAACCGCGTGGTGGTAATGCATTTAAGCGCCAGTAGGCCGCGCAGCATTTCGTTTACGGCATTTTATAACAGCCCGCTGCCGGGTGTAAAGGTGCAGGTTAGTGCCGGCAGGCAACTACAGTTTTCCGGTACGGGTATGAGCCATGAAGGCATCGCGGGCGGTATACAATACAAGGGCATTGTTCATTTTGCCGTAAACGGTGGCAGCATGGCCAGCCTGGGCGACACGGCGGTGCAGGTAAAGAATGCGGATGCCGTTACCATTTACATATCCATTGCTACTAATTTCAATAACTACCATGACCTGGGCGGCAATGAAAATGAACGCGCCGCCGGCTACCTTGCCGCGGCCATCAAAAAAACATTTGCCGTTATTCAGCAGGAGCACACCGCGCTTTACCAGCAATATTTCAATCGCGTTCACTTATCCCTTGGCGATATGCATGCGGTTGACCTGCCCACTGATAAGCGCCTGCAAAGTTTCGCGTCTAAAGATGACCCCGCCTTTGCGGTGTTGTATTACCAGTTTGGCCGTTACCTGCTGATATCCTCTTCTCAACCAGGCGGCCAGCCTACAAACCTGCAGGGTATCTGGAACAATAAATTGCGCCCGCCGTGGGATAGTAAGTACACCATCAACATCAATACTGAAATGAACTACTGGCCGGCAGAAAAGACCAATCTTTCTGAAATGCATGCGCCATTAATTACCATGGTAAACGAGCTGGCAGTAACCGGGCAGCAAACAGCCAGGGTAATGTACGGTGCGCGCGGGTGGATGGCGCACCACAACACAGATATCTGGCGCATCAATGGTTCAGTAGACGGTGCATTCTGGGGTGCATGGAGCAATGGCGGCGGGTGGCTGAGCCAGCATCTCTGGGAGCATTACCTGTACAATGGAGATAAAAAATTTCTAGACAGTGTATATACCGTATTAAAAGGCGCTGCCCTGTTTTATAAAGATTACCTGGTAGAACACCCCACCTATCACTGGCTGGTAATTAGCCCGGATGAGTCGCCTGAAAACGCCCCCAAGGCGCACGATGGCTCTTCCATAGATGTTGGCGTAACCATGACCAACCAGATCATTTTTGATGTATTTTCTACGGCCATCAATGCCGCGCATATACTTCACCGTGATAGTCTCTTTGCAGACAGCCTGCTGCAGCAACGTGCGCGGCTGGCGCCGATGCAGGTGGGCCGCCACGGGCAATTGCAGGAGTGGCTGGATGATGTAGATGACCCCGCTGATAACCATCGGCATATTTCTCATCTCTATGGTTTGTTTCCTTCTAACCAGATTTCTCCTTACCGTACACCAGCCCTCTATAGCGCCGCAAAAAATACGCTGCTGCAACGCGGAGATGTATCTACCGGCTGGAGCATGGGCTGGAAGGTAAACTGGTGGGCAAAAATGCTGGATGGCAACCATGCCTACAGCCTTATTCAGCACCAGCTTACACCCGTGGGCACCGTGGCTGGCGGCGGAGGTACTTATAATAATCTTTTTGATGCGCATGCCCCCTTCCAGATAGATGGCAATTTTGGTTGCACTTCCGGTATAACAGAAATGCTGCTGCAAAGCGCAGATGCTGCATTGCATCTTTTGCCCGCCTTGCCAGATGTTTGGTTGCAGCAGGGTAGCGTGAGTGGCTTAAGGGCAAGAGGCGGCTTTACTATACAACAGATGCAATGGAAAGATGGTAAACTGGTAGCGGTACGCATTCTTTCCAAACTGGGGGGTAATCTCCGCCTGCGTGTTCCCAATGCCCTGCAGTTTTCTAATGGCCAATCTCCATTAACTGCTGCAGGGGTCAACAGCAACCCGTTTTACCAAACTGAAAATACTGCAACACCAAAACTGGCCCCGGGCGCGGTAATAACCCCACCTGTACTTAAAGCCACCTTGCTCTATGATATACCCACAAAGCCGGGCCAAATCATTACCCTTAAAGCTAACTAGCTGTCACGTATAAATGATATAATTGGTTTTCCTAAAAATATTTTAATTGATAAAACAGAAAACACACCACCATGAAATACTTAACAATGCTGCTTGCTTTTTTACTGGTAATGCACAGCAGTTATTCACAGGCTACCATGCCCGCGGTTATTGAAGATTTTAGGCCTTCCATACTCAACCAGCCGGGGCAGGAGTATCCGCAGGTAAACTCTCAGGGCTATGCACGTTTCCGCATCATTGCACCAACAGCAGACAGCGTACGGGTTAGCCTGGGCCTCGGCGGCAGGGGCGGCACGCTCTTAAAACGGGCGGCAGACAGTTCATGGATGGGCACTACAGAAGGTCCGATGGACGAGGGCTTTCATTACTATAATATAAAGATAGACGGCGGTAAGTTCAATGATCCCGGCGCTATGAATTACTATGGCTCCGTTCGCTGGGAAAGCGGTATTGAAATACCGGCGCACGACCAGGATTTTTATGCCCTTAAAAATGTACCCCATGGCAATGTGCAACAAGTGCTTTTTCCTTCGCCCAGCACCAACACCTCCCGCCGGGCCTTCGTGTATACACCGCCTGGTTATGATAAAGACGTAAAAAAGCGCTACCCTGTTTTGTACCTGCAACATGGTTGGGGAGAAGATGAAACTGCCTGGAGCAACCAGGGCCATGCCAACCTGATCATGGACAATATGATTGCAGCCAATACTATTCAGCCATTTATCATTGTAATGACCTATGGCATGACCAACGAAGTAAAGTTTGGCGGCATCCGTACTTTTAAAATAGATTCTTTTCAGACCGTACTGGTAGATGAACTGATTCCATACATAGATGCCAACTTCCGCACCGTGGCAAAAGCCTCGCACCGTGCCATGGCCGGCCTCTCCATGGGCGGTATGGAAACACATAGCATAACGCTCAATAAACCATCGGTCTTTGCCTACTACGGATTGCTCAGCGGTGGTGTGTATACGCCTGCTGAAATCAAAGACAAATCACAGGTGAAGCTGGTATTCCTTAGCTGCGGCAGTAAAGAACGGCCCGATGCTGTGAAAGCGGCCGCTGCTGCTTTGAAGGATGCGGGCATCAATGCCGTTGCCTACATTTCTGAAAATACGGCGCATGAATTTCTTACCTGGCGCAGGAGCCTGCATGAGATGGCGCCCCTGCTCTTTAAAAATTAATATTACTACGAGTAACTGGCCCTGGCCAAACAAATATTCCATCCATGAGGTATCCATTTTCCGTTCTACTGTTTGCTGCGCTGGCGCTATCAGCTAACGTTGCTGCACAAACGCTTACAGACAGCCTTGGCTTTATGCCTTCCGCCACTAACCAGCCTGGCAAGCAATACCCCAAAGTGCATGCAGACGGCAGGGTAATGGCACGTGTAAACGCACGGGATGCACAAAAAGTACAATTAGACATTGGCGGAAAGAAATATGATCTGCAGAAAGATGATAAAGGAGTGTGGATGGGTGTATCTGCACCGCAGGATGAAGGATTTCATTATTACCAGCTGGCCATTGATGGCTTTTCTGTACCAGACCCCGGTACACTGTATTACTATGGCGCCGGCCGCTGGGGCAGTGGTATTGAAATACCGTGTAAAGACCAGGATTTCTTTGCAGTCAAAAATGTTCCGCATGGGTTGGTGAGCGAGCAACTTTATTTTTCAAAACTTACCAATGCATGGAGACGTTGTTTTGTGTATACGCCGCCCGGTTATATGGCCAACAACGCAACGCGTTACCCCGTGCTCTACCTGCAACACGGAAGCTTTGAAGATGAAACGGGCTGGGCATCGCAAGGCAAAGCCAATCTTATACTGGATAACCTGCTGGCAGAAAAAAAAGCCCGGCCAATGATCATTGTTATGGACAATGGCTATGCTTTTAAACCACAGGAAACTGCCGCTGATAAAGCGAAACCGTTTTCTGTATTTGAACAGGTAATGGTAGAAGAAATTGTTCCCATGATTGATGCCAACTTTCGCACACAGGCCAACCGGCAGCATCGCGCTATTGCCGGCCTGTCAATGGGCGCCAACCAAACCATGCGCATCATCATGAACCACCTGGATATTTTTTCTGCCATTGGCGCCTTCAGCGGCACACCCAACTACCCGTCAGACGCAGCCATTGATGCCGCCACCTTCCTCGACGGAAAGTTTGCGAACGCGGCAGCACTCAATGAACAACTTTCGGTACTATGGCTGGGCCTCGGCACAAAAGAACCCAATCCTTTCCCTGGTTCAGTAGGCGCCTTCCGCAATATGCTGGATAAACAGGGCATCAAATACCATTTCTATGCATCGCCCGGCACGGGGCATGAATGGCTTACCTGGAGAAGAGACCTGCATGAGTATGCACAACTTTTATTCAAATGATTTTTTACTTATCAATGAGCACTACCAAACATACTTCTATTTCTATACCACAGCAGGCGCAACGCATTTCTTTACCCGGTTATTGCTTCTTGCTATGCCTGCTGGCCCCCTGCATACTGTTTGCACAAAAAAAGGCGGCTACTGGCAAAGAACCAGCGGCTCCATCAACTGTGCATTACAAGAATTATTTTGTACAAGCCGGCTATAGCGCCGCCGCCGTACAAAGTAAGATCAACAAAGCCTATTACGATGTATTTGAAGGTCCGCAACGCGTCTATTTTGAAGTGGGCGATTCCATGGCCTATGTGTCTGATGTAAAAAACCATGATGCCAGAACGGAAGGCTTATCGTATGGCATGATGGTGGCCGTGCAGCTGAATAAGAAGGCGGTGTTTGATAAGATCTGGCGCTGGACAAAAAAATACCTGCAGCACCAAAGCGGTCCGCGCGAGGCCTATTTTGCATGGAGCATTAACCCGCAAACCCTGAAGAAGAACTCCGAAGGTTCTGCCTCCGACGGCGAGTTGTATTTTATTACCGATCTTTTATTTGCCGCCAACCGCTGGGGCAATAACAGCGGCATTCATTATTACAATGAAGCGCGCCGGATACTGGATGCCATGTGGAAGAAAGATGGTACCGGCAATATCTTCAACATCATTAATACAGAACACAAACAAATCAGTTTTGTGCCCGAAGGCGATGGCTATAAATGGACAGATCCTTCTTATCACCTGCCCGCATTCTATGAGATCTGGGCGCTGTACGCAAAGGACGGTCATGAACAATTCTACAAAGATTGTGCAGACAGTTCCCGTGCCTTCCTGCACCGTGCCTGTGATTCCATTACCGGTCTCAATGCAGATTACACAGAATTTAGCGGCGCAGCAAAATCCACGCGCTGGGCACCGGCGGGTTTCAGGTATGATTCATGGCGGGTGCCCATGAATATTGCCATGGACTATGCCTGGTTTGGAAAAGATAAAGCCTGGCAGGAGGACTATGCAAAACGCCTGCAGCAATTCTTTCTATCACGTGGCATCGATACGTTTGAAGACCAGTTCAACCAGGACGGATCCACGCCGGCCTTCATACTGCAGGCCGGGGGCTTCAAAAAGCTGCGTCATTCCATTGGGTTGGTGGGCACTACTGCCACCACCGAAATGATTCACCCCGCTGAGCATGCCGCCTTTCTTCGCGCATTGTGGAATGCAAAGCTGGTTCCGTATGAAGACGGTTATTTTGACCCTTATTATGATGGCCTGCTATACCTGTTTAGCCTGCTGCACATGGGCGGCCAGTACCAAATTATTACACCCTCAGGCAAGTAGCCTGGCGCTTCATTTATCATTCAACTGCAGAATAATATGAAACATGCATCGTTTATCGCGCTTCTCTTTTGCTGCCTCCAATTGGTTACTAACGGGCAAGGCCCGGTGAAACCCATGTTACCCGGCTTTGACACCGTAAGGCAGGGCATCGCTCATGGCGTCATCGACAGTGTAAGCTATCATTCTTCTACCGTAGGCAATAACAGGAAGGCATTGGTGTACACCCCTCCCGGATTTTCCAAAAAGAAGAAATACCCTGTACTCTACCTGCTGCATGGCATTGGCGGAGATGAAAAAGAATGGCTCAACGGCGGGCATCCGCAGGTGATACTTGATAATCTCTATGCCGATGGAAAGCTTACGCCCATGATAGTGGTAATGCCCAACGGTAGGGCCATGAAGGATGATCGCGCTACGGGCAATATCATGGCGCCTGATAAAGTGCAGGCTTTTGCTAACTTTGAAAAAGATCTCCTTACCGATCTCATTCCCTTTATAGAAAAAAAATATCCTGTTTATACAGACCGCGAGAACAGGGCCATTGCGGGTTTATCTATGGGCGGCGGACAATCACTCAATTTTGGACTGGGTAACCTGGATAAATTTGCCTGGATTGGCGGCTTCTCCTCTGCGCCCAATACAAAACCACCACAGGATCTGCTGCCAGATGCAGCCGCTACAAGGCAAAAAATAAAACTGCTGTTTATCTCGTGCGGTGCCAGTGACGGCCTTTTGTCTTTTAGTAAACGCACCCATGATTATCTCCAGCAAAACAATGTGCCGCATATTTATTTTATTGAACCTGGTGTGCATGATTTTAAAGTGTGGAAGAACGGTTTGTACATGTTCTCTCAGCTGATTTTTAAGCCGGTAGACAGTGCCAGTTTTTCTGCCTACCCGGTGGCAGGTGCTCCCGCTGCCACCAATATCCGCAATAGTCCTTACCCGCAAATACTGGCAGACAACCGCGTTGTTTTTTCTACCCGCGCACCGGAAGCAAAAAGAGTGCAGGTAGACCTGGGCAAAAAATATGATATGGTGAAGGATACTGCCGGCAACTGGACTGTAACCACAGATTCTATTGGTGAAGGCTTTCATTATTACTCATTGCTGATTGATGGCGTGGCCGTGGCAGACCCTGCCAGCCAGAGTTTTTATGGCATGGGCCGAATGGCCAGCGGTATTGAGATACCCTTTGCCGGCGGCGCGTATTATGCATTAAGAGATGTGCCGCATGGTGATATCCGCACAAGGCGTTACTTCTCAAAAGTAACCAATGGATGGCGCCAGTTAAATGTGTATACGCCTCCCGGGTATGATGCCAATAGCAGCGCCAGCTATCCCGTTTTGTATATACTGCATGGCGGGGGAGAAGATCAAACCGGCTGGGCACAACAAGGCAAAACCGATCTTATCATGGACAACCTGTTTGCTGCCAACAAAGCCAAACCCATGCTGGTAGTTATGCCGGATGCAAATATTGGCGCTGGCGGTTTTAATCCCGCCGGTATGGAATCTTCCTTGCAAATGTTTGAGCGTGAAATGAAGGAATCTATTATCCCCTTCGTAGAAAAAAACTACCGTAGCATTAATGAACCTGGCAGCCGCGCCATGGCCGGGCTTTCACTGGGTGGCATTCATACCCTGTACACAGGCGTTAATAACACGGATATGTTTGCCTACTTAGGGGTTTTCAGCTCAGGCTGGATTGTGCCCATGATGAACAGCATAAGTGACAAGCAATATGCTTACCTGAAAGACAATGCGGAAAAAGTAAACAGCCGGGTAAAGGCTTTCTGGATTTCAGAAGGCGGCAAGGAAGATATTGCCTGGAAGAACGGTCAACTGATGGTGGCGCGTTTTAAAGAACTCGGTATACAGCATAGTTATACTGAGTACCCTGGCGGTCATACCTGGCCGGTATGGAGAAACAACCTGTACAATTTTGCACAGTTGTTATTTAAATAATAAAACCTGCCTTCAAGAAACAGACAACAACGGCCATGAAATTGACACTCACCCTATTAATGCTCTTCTCACTGGTTGTATATACCGGTAATGCCTATGCGCAGGATAAGAAGTTTTATATTTTCCTCTGCTTTGGCCAGTCTAATATGGAAGGCAATGCCAGGATTGAAGCAAGGGATACTGTTGAGGTAGACCCCCGCTTCCGTGTGTTGCAGGCGGTTGACTGCCAGGCAATCGGTCGTACAAAAGGCCAATGGTATACCGCGGTACCACCCCTGGCCCGCTGTAATACCGGGCTAACACCGGCAGATTATTTCGGTCGCACCATGGTAGCCAACCTGCCAAAAGACATTCGCGTGGGCGTTATTAATGTGTCTGTAGGCGGCTGTAAAATTGAATTGTTTGATAAAGATCATTATGAGCAATATGTAAGCAGCGCGCCCAAATGGATGCTGGGTATGATCAATCAATACAACGGTAACCCGTATGGAGCGCTGCTCTCGCTGGCAAAGCTGGCGCAAAAAGAGGGCGTTATTAAGGGGATATTGCTGCACCAGGGAGAATCTAACCCCAATGATTCTTTATGGACAAAAAAAGTAAATACCGTTTACCAAAATCTTTTAAAAGACCTGAAATTGTCTGCAAAGAAAATACCGCTGCTGGCAGGTGAAACCGTAAACGCAGACCAGGGCGGCATTTGCGCAGGCATGAACCGCATTATTGCCACCCTTCCTGAAACCATTAAGAACGCCCATGTAATATCTTCTGCCGGTTGCCCCGATGCAGCAGATAACCTGCATTTTACGGCAGAAGGGTATAGGATGCTGGGCAGGCGGTATGCTGTGAAGATGCTCTCGTTGCTCGGTTACAACAATGTATCTGCAGAATAAAATACAGGCAGCAACAATTAAAAAGCACCATGAAAAGTAAACATCCCTGGGTACGCACACAGGCAGTATTATTGTTTCTGGCAGTTCTGTCGCTGATGCCCTCATATGCACAACAGGCACAAAACCCCATTGTATTTGCCGATGTACCCGATATGTCGATGATTCGTGTGGGTAACACGTATTACATGAGCAGCACCACCATGCACCTGAGCCCGGGCCTGCCCATCATGAAGTCTAATGACCTGGTGAACTGGTCCATTGTGAACTATGCCTATGATACCCTTGCCAGTGTAGATGCGCTTAACCTGGTGAACGGCAAGAGCACCTACGGTCGCGGCTCCTGGGCCAGCAGCCTTCGCTACCATAATAACGTCTATTATGTAACCACTTTTGCGCAGACCACCGGCAGAACCTATATCTATTCAACAAAAGATATTGAGAAAGGGCCGTGGAAAGCAATTTCTTTTGCACCCAGCCTGCACGATCACTCACTTTTTTTTGACGATGATGGCAAAGCCTATATGTTGTATGGCGCAGGCAAGCTAAGCCTGGTAGAGTTAAAAGAAGATCTTACGGGTATTAAAGAAGGCGGACTGCAGCAGGTAGTAATAGAAAACGCCAGTGCCCCCAGCCAGGTAGAAGGAAAACGGGGAGGGCTTGGCGCAGAAGGCTCACAATTATATAAAATCAACGGCAAGTATTACTTATTCAATATTACCTGGCCGCCGGGTGGTATGCGCACGGTGGTCATTCATCGCGCAGATAAAATTACCGGCCCCTGGGAGGGGAGAATCGGTTTCCAGGATAGTGGGGTAGCACAAGGCGGGCTGATTGATACACCGGAAGGGAAGTGGTATGCTTACCTTTTCAGGGATTATGGCGCCGTTGGCCGCATTCCCTACCTGGTGCCGGTAACATGGCAGGATGGCTGGCCGGTGCTGGGCATCAATGGCAAGCTACCTGCTGCGCTGGATTTGCCGGCCCACAAGTCGCTGCTGCCGGGCATTGTAGCCTCAGATGAATTCAACAGAACAAAGTCTGCGCGTCCGCTTCCACTGGTATGGCAGTGGAACCATAACCCGGATAACAGCTTGTGGTCGCTCACCGAGCGAAAAGGTTTTTTACGCCTGCACACCGGCAGGCTGGACACCTCATTCCTGCTGGCACGCAATTCACTCACCCAAAGAACCATTGGTCCGGTTTGCACAGGCAGTATTGCATTGGATACAAAAGCAATGAAGGACGGCGATTTTGCCGGCCTGGCATTGCTGCAAAAACTATATGGTTTGCTGGGGGTAAAGGTAGAAGGGGCAGCAAAAGTCATTGTTATGATCAATGCAGGCACCGGCAGCGAAGTGGAAGCAGCACGCATCCCCCTCAGTCAGTCAACGGTCCATTTAAAAGCTACCTGCAACTTCACCAATAAACAGGATACGGCGCAATTTTTTTATAGCCTGGATGGTAAGCAATGGACCGCCATTGGTACCCCATTGAAAATGGCGTATACCATTCCGCAGTTTATGGGTTACCGTTTTGCCATTTTTAATTACGCTACCAAAACAATCGGTGGTTTTGCAGACATAGATTATTTCAGGATCAGCAGCCAGGCGCAACCATAATTTATACTTCACCCATGATACATTATATGCCCGGTTCTTTTGACAGAAAACTGATTAGCGGCAGCCTGCTATGTTTATTGTTGATGGCAATAACGCCTGGCGTGTTTGCGCAGAACCCGATCATCCGCAACCAGTACTCAGCAGACCCTGCAGCCAGGGTATTTGGCAACAGAATTTATATTTATCCCTCTCATGATATACTGGCCAGCGAAGGCCACGGCCGCATCGGTTGGTTTTGCATGGAAGATTACCATGTGTTTTCATCCGTCAATCTTACGGAGTGGACAGACCACGGCAGCATTGTTAGTCAGACCGCGGTTCCCTGGGCAAAGCCAGACGGCTACAGCATGTGGGCGCCCGATTGCATTGAACGCAACGGAAAATATTACTTCTACTTTCCTACAATGCCTGCAGATACCATTACTTATGGAAGAGGTTTCAGGGTAGGGGTTGCCATTGCAGATAAACCTACCGGTCCGTTTGTGCCACAGGCACAACCCATAAAAGACGTGCATGGCGTAGACCCGAATGTATTTATAGACAGAGACGGGCAGGCCTACCTGTATTGGTCTGCCGGCAATATCTATGGCGCAAAACTGCAACCGGATATGCTGCAACTGGAGGGTGCCGTACAAACCCTGGGTGAACTTCCTTCCAAAGGATTGAAAGAAGGTCCCTTTCTTTTTGAACGTAAGGGAAAATATTATCTCACCTATCCTCATGTAGAAAAGAAAATTGAACGACTGGAATATGCCATGAGTGATCATCCGCTGGGGCCGTTCAAATTTACCGGCGTTATCATGGATGAATCGCCCACCGGTTGCTGGACAAACCACCAGTCGATAGTGGAATTTAACAACCAATGGTATTTGTTTTACCACCACAATGATTACTCACCGCGTTTTGATAAAGCAAGATCGGTTAGGGCAGACAGCCTTTTCTTTTCGCCAGATGGTACCATACAAAAAGTAATACCCTCCCTGCGCGGCGTGGGCATAAACAAAGCTGCAGATACTTTGCAGGTAGACAGGTATTCACAACTGGGTGATGGAACAACCATTCAGTTTATAGATACACTCAACAGGTTTACAGGATGGCAGGCAGATTTTATGCATAAGGGCGCCTGGCTGCAATACAATACCGTAGACTTTGGAGAGAAGCGCTATAAGCGTATAGTGATAAACGTTATGGCAGCGCAGAAGGGCCGCATAGAAATTCATAGCGGTAGTGCAACAGGGCCATTGCTTGCAGCGGTTCAGGTGCCGGCCGGTAAAAACTGGAAGGTACTGAACAGCCCGATAATTCAGCAGGCAAAGGGTTTGCAAAACCTGGTGCTTGTATCCGGCACGGATGCACCCCTGGCGGTTGACTGGATTCGTTTTGAGTAATTAATCATTCTTGTACAATACAGCACCACATCACTAACCATAAACATGCTATTATGAAGAAACTATCATTCCTGCTGTTAACGTTGTTGCCCTGTTGCCTGCTGGCGCAGCATGCCACCATAAAATTTGATGCAGAAAGAGTGCTGGGAGATATTGACCCGAAAATTTATGGTGTTTTTATGGAGCCTATCCAAATCAGCGGCAGGAGAGGTCTACCAGATTCTCCCCGGATCAATACCCTGTACGGCACGCTCTATGATCCTTCCTCGCCGCTGGCAGATGAGAATGGTTTCAGGAAAGATTTTATTGAGGCCATGAAAGATCTAAAGGTTACCAATATGCGCTGGCCCGGTGGCAATTTTTTAATGGGCTATAACTGGCAGGATGGTATTGGTCCGAAGGAGAAAAGACCCGCCAGGATCAATATGGCATGGGGCGGCATAGATAGTAACCAGGTAGGTACAGATGAATGGTTTGCACTTAACAAATCAATGGGTACAGAAAATGTAGTAGCCGTAAACCTTGGGCTGGGCAATATACAGGACGCTGCTTACTGGTTAGAGTACTGCAATTATCCCTCCGGTACCTATTATGCAGGTTTGCGTGCAAAGAACGGTCATCCCCAACCGTATAAAGTGAAGATATGGGATCTCGGCAACGAGGTAGACGGCAAACCCTGGGAGCTGGGCCATAAAAATGCAGAAGATTATATTGAAATAGCGCGTGAAGCCGCCAAGGCCATGCTGGCTGTAGATAATACTATTGAGCTGGTGGGTTGCGGTTCTTCATGGTATAGCCAGAACGAATGGGATAACTGGAACCGGAAAATTCTGACCGGTATTGGCGATAAAATAAAATACCTCTCCATTCATAGCTATTGGGAAAATTCTACGGATTATTATACGCATATGGGCGTGGGCGCTAAAATCTTTGATGACCGCATCAAAATAACAGCGGGCGAAATTGATGCAGTATCCAATACACAGGGCTTTAAAAACCCCATCTATCTTTCGGTGGACGAATGGGGCGCCTTTGGCAGAAATTTTATGAGCGTGCTGCCCGTAGCGCAATCATTCAATTCTTTTATACGGCACGCCAACGTGGTGAAGATGGCCAATTTTACACTGCTTACCTCGGTGCTTGCCTCAGACCCCAAACGCGGCACGTATAAATCACCGTTGTATCATGTGTTTAAAGCGTATGCTAACAATTGCCTGGGCAAGTCTATCGACAGCTATGTTGTCTGCGATACTTTTAATACTGAAAAATACAAGGGACTTGCTTACCTGGATGTGAGTGCAGTGTATTCAAAGCAAGACAATGCCGTATACCTGAACATTGTAAACAGGCATAAGGATGCAGCCATCACGGCAGATATTATTTCAGTGGCGGGTAGCCTCAATGGTAAGGCAGAAGCAAGTGTAATAACTGCTAAGGAGATGATGGAAGCTTTCACGTTTGATAAACAAAAAGAATACCTGCCGGTAAATGAGTCAATCAGCGGTAAAAACAACATGTTTACCTATCGCTTTCCTGCCCATTCCTTTACCCAGATAAAAATACCCTGGAAGCAATAACACCAGCGGCTGCTAATGGGCGGCTTGCGTTTGACGCACAGAAGACTTTCTAACTATCAGGTTAGAGCGTACCACAATGGTATTGGTCTGCTCCAGGTTACCCAGCCCCTTCAGGTGGTTGATAAGATTGCGGGCGGCAATTTCGCCCATGTCTTCACCGGGGTAGTTGATGGTGCTGAGCGCGGGCTCAATGAGTTCGCCAATGGCATCGTTGTTAAAGCCTACAATGGCAATATCTTCGGGTATCCGAACGCCGTGTTCTTTTAAGGTACGCATACAAACCGCGGCTAAAAAATCATTGGTAATAAAGGCGCCGTCTGGCCGCGGTTTCATGCGCAGCATCTTCATAGCGGCATCCACGCCAGATTTTTTGCTGAGGTCTTCAATGATCAGCATGTTTTCATTAAAGCTGATGCCATTGTCGAACAACGCGTCTTTATAGCCTTTAAACCTTTGCGCGTACACGTTTCTATTCAGCGTGGAAGTAACATGCACAATGTTTTTACAACCCTGCTCTATTAAATGCTGCGTGGCAATATACCCGCATTTTGCATTGTCTATGATGATAACCGTTTTTTTACCATCCTGCTCAACACGGTCGAAGAAAAGCACCGGCACACCTTTGTTAAAGAAGCGGTTGAAATGATCCAGGTTACTGGTGTCAAAGGAAAGTGATGCAATGAGCCCGTCTACTCTTTTGTGAAAAAGGTTTTCTGCATTGGCAACCTCTTTTTCAAAACTTTCTGAAGAGTGGGCAATGATGATATCATACCCTTCCTGGGCCGTTATTTTTTCTATACCCGCCAGCACCGAGGTAATAAAATTACTGTTGAGCTCATGCACCAGCACCCCAATGGTCTTTGTTTTCTGAAAACGGAGATTGCTGGCAAAGGGATTGGTGCGGTAGCCAATCTGCTCGGCCAGGTCGTTGATCCGCTTCATGGTTTTTTTACTAACGCCGGAGTGCTGTTGCAAACCCCGGCTCACCGTAGCAGCCGACAGGTTCAGCTGTTTGGCGATATCATAGATAGTAACCTCTTTGTTTTTTTTCATACAACCGATTGCGTGCCTTATTTAAACGTAAAATAGGTTTTTTATCAAAAAAATAATGAAACCGGTTGCGAAATACAAAAATCTTCCTACTTTAGCTGTATTCCTTGGGTGTCTGAGTTGAATTTCCAAAATCAACTTATGACAATGCTGCCATTCAACTGTTACGGTGCGCCCGCAACCAGGCCTGTTTACCATTTGTGTAATCCCCCGGTTTTAAATTTATTTACCACTTCCTTTTATTCAGTTTTCAAATCTACGCAGCCCTTCGCTGAAATTTTTGCCTGCCTGACGGTTTGTTGCAGAAAAAGCAACGAACCACCGCGTATACGCTTACTGGCGCAACCTGCCCGCACTGTTCAACCTTCCACAACTAGCCCTTACATACATTAAAAACACGATTATGAAAATTTTGGTTACGCCATCATTTAAAAAAGCGTCAACCTCCTACCAACTACTGCTGGAGAAGACGATGTTTGCCGTTTTGTTACTGTTCTTCACCACCTGTTTGCATGCGCAGGACATTGCCGTAAAAGGCCGGCTTACCACAGATGCCGGTGAACCGGTAGCCGATGCATCGGTTACTGTTAAAGGTAAACGCGGCGGTGTAAAAACAAATGCCGATGGGTATTTTGAAATTTCCGCACCTGCCAACGCCACGCTGGTGGCTTCTTCGGTAGGTTTCTCTCCCAAAGAAATTCCGGTGAGCGGGCGCAACAGCATCAATGTTACCCTTACCCGCAACGTAAGCAACCTGGACCAGGTAGTGGTCATTGGCTATGGTACCCAACGAAAGAAAGATGTTACGGGTTCCACCATTTCAGTAAAGGGCGAAACACTCAATGAAATAAAAGCACCCAATATTTTAAACCAGTTGCAGGGTAGGGCCGCTGGTGTGGATATTGTCAGCAACAGTACGCAGCTGGGTGCAGGCGGACAAATACGCATCCGTGGTAACCGCTCCATCACCGGTAATAATGACCCGCTGATTGTGGTAGATGGAATGGCCTATGGCGGTAGTGTAAATGATATTAACCCAGACAATATTGCCAATATAGACATTCTTAAAGACGCTTCTGCCACTGCCATCTATGGCTCACGTGGCGCCAATGGTGTAATCATTATTACCACCAAACGCGGCTTCGGCCAGAAAGCCGTTACAACCTATAGCGGTTATGTTGGTACGGTAAAAGCCATTGATACCTGGCGTGTGTTTAGCGGTGCCGAGTATGCGCAGTTTAAGCTGGATGCAGCGGCCGGCAACTCTAACGTTGCCAATGCCAACTCTTACAGCCTGCGCCCCATAGAGGCTACCAACCTTGCAGCCGGTGTAAGCACAGACTGGCAACGCCTCCTGCTGAAAACAGGCATCAGAACCAGTCATGATCTGAACGTACGCGGTGGTAACGACAGAACACAATATTCATTTGGCGGCGGTTATTACAGTGAAACGGGCATTATATATGACCAGGCACTGAAGCGCTATTCCTTCACCGTAAACATTGATCACAAACTCTCTGAAAGAATAAAAGTAGGTTTCACCAGCTTCAACACATTGCTGCGGTCTGACAGGCTGGGCACCAATGCCTATGGCGCGGCCACCAGGCTGGGCCCGCTTTTTAAACCATACAATGATGATGGCACACTCAACTTTAAACCCGCCAGCCAGCAGGGCGTGGATGATCAGCAGATAAACCCGCTGACATCCATCGGTAACAATGATATTATCAAGGCCTTCTCACGCAGGTACCAGTTTCAGCATAATTTCTACGGAGAAGTAAAAATTCTGAAAGACCTTAAGTTTAAAACTACTTTCGGTTATGGATGGTCGCAAACGCTGAATGATAACTATACCGGTCCTAATACCGTATTTAATACCAACGCCACCACCGCGGGTTCTACCCTGAGCCAGCAAAACAGCGAAGGCTGGCAGTATACCGTTAACAACTCGCTTGATTATAACCGCCTCTTCGGTTCAAAACACAAATTACAGGTGCTGGCCTTGCAGGAAATTCAGAAAAATCATTTCCAGCAACAGCAGTTCAACGGACAGGGAGTGCCTGCAGATTTTATACAGGATTATAACTTCCAGCTCGTAAATACCATTACAGCGGCTGCTCCCGGGCAGGGTACTTCCTTCTCAGAGTCTGCACTGATTGGTTATATGGGCAGGGCCATCTATTCTTTTGATGATAAATACCTGTTAACCGCCACCGTTAGAACTGATGGTGCATCCGTACTCGCCAAAGGACACCAATGGGTTACTTACCCCGCAGTATCCGTGGGTTGGAATATCGACAGGGAAAAATTCATGGAAGGCATCAGGGGTATTTCCAGTTTAAAGATCCGTGCAGGATGGGGCATCAGTTCCAACTCCGGTGTGGGCGCCTACAGTACGCTAGGCAGTCTTACTTCAAATTTTTACAACTTTGGCTCCGGCACTACCGTGGGTACCAATTTTGCAAACGGCTATATTATCAATACCAGTCCTAACCCTGATCTTACCTGGGAAAAAACAAAGGGACTTAACATCGGTATCGACTTTGGCCTTTTCAATAACCGCGTCTCCGGTTCAATAGAATATTACAATACCAAGACCGATGATATCCTGCTGCAGCGCAACCTGCCCCGCAGCAATGGTACCAACTCTATTCTTACCAATGTAGGCGCCACCGCCTCACATGGTATGGAGCTTTCATTAAGCACACTCAATATCAAAAACAATACACCGGGTGGTTTCTCGTGGAGAACAGATTACAACGCCTACTTTAACCGTGAGAAAATTACGGCGCTGCAAAATGGATTGCTGCAAGACATCAACAACGGATGGTTTGTTGGGCAGCCCATTACCGTAATTTACGATGTAAAGAAAATTGGCATCTGGCAAACCAGCGAAGCAGCACAGGCCACAGTGTATGGCGCTGCCCCCGGCGATATTAAACTGGAAGATGTAGACAAGAACAATGCAATTGGTGCATCAGACAGGCAAATCATTGGCAATTTTCAGCCAAGCCTGGTAGCCGGTTTAACCAACCATTTTGAGTACAAGAATTTTGATCTGAACGTGGTCATGTTTGGCCGCTTCGGACAAAAAGTTGTGGCCACCTATCTCTCTGCAGATGGCGGTGGTGCAGGCTATCCTTTCTTTCTTAACAGTCGCGTAAACCAACTGAAGGTAGATTACTGGACGCCCAACAACCCTACCAATGCATTCCCTCAGCCAGATGCTGGTCGTGATGGATTGCTTTACACCTCTACGCTTACCTATCGTGATGGTTCATTTATAAAGATGAGAAGCATCGACCTGGGTTATAACCTGCCCCCCACAATCTTTGGAAAGTCGGGCATTCAATCACTGCGTGTTTATGTGTCTGCGCAGAATCCTTTTATCATCTGGGCGCCACTGGTGCGTGATAACCTGGGTATAGACCCTGAAGGCAACGGCACGGGCAATTCTGTAAACTCCAGTGCGGGTGGTACACCTGTGCAAACAAGGGCCATTACAGTAGGCATGGGCGTTCCGCCATCACGGCTGTTTATTATTGGCGTAAACCTGAAATTCTAATTTTTAAAAATTACACTATGAAGCGTACTACATATATATGCTGTCTATTTCTTGGTAGTTTGCTGGCCATTGCCCCCGGCTGCAAAAAGCTGTTGGAAGAACAACCCAGAACCTCGTTTGCGCCCGGTTTTTTTACCACGGCCGATGGTATACAGGGCGGTATTGCGGGCATTTATTCAAGCTTTCGCGGGCAATGGGGCACACAAATTTTTACGCAGTTGTTTAACGGTGGTACAGATGAATCACTGAAGGGCGGCGCTGCAGATGTGCAACACTGGTTCAATTACAATAATGCTTTGATAAAAAGCAATACGGCGGATTATGAAGGATTCTGGAACACCTTGTTCATAGATATCAACACCGCCAATGGCGTATTAGAATTGGGCGCCAATGCAAATATACCGGCGGCCACAAAAACACAGTTGCTGGCACAGGCAAAATTCTTGCGCGGCTTTTGTTATTTCTACCTGGTAACCACCTTTGGCCAGGTGCCCTTACATACTACCTTCAATACCTCTGCATCCGCTGCCGATGCACCTGCCGCGCTGGCAGATGTTTATGCACAGATCATAAAAGATCTTACCGAAGCAGCGGCAGATTTACCCAATACGCCTGCTGTTGGTACCGGTAAACCAGCCACCAAGTCTACCGCCTTGTTCCTGCTGGCCAAGACTTATTTGTGGAGAGGTTGGTCTGCAGCTGCGCAGCCTACAGATTTCACCACTTCTTACAACACGGCAAAAGCGCTGATAGATAATAAGGCTACCTATGGATTGGATCTGCTTCCTTACTTCCCCAATATTTTTCGTGAGGGTAATGAGTACGGACCTGAAGTGTTGATGGTAATAGACCATACCAAAGATTTAAAATACGGTCAGAACTCTACCGTGGGCAGTGGCGCTACCAATGGAAGTGAAAATAAATCCAACTTCTTCTGGCGCATGAACTATCCTACCATTACTGCCAATTATCCTGCAGCGGGTGGTTCAAGCGTTACTGTAAGAGATATCAACAACGGGCGGCCTTTTCAGCGTATTCGGCCAAACACCAAATATATTATGGACGTGGCTTTTGCCAACCGCGCCAATGATGTGCGTTATGATGGTACCTTCCAGACGGTATGGCTTTCTAATAGTACTTCTATGTCTGCCAGGGGCAGTACAGGTGCCACCACACCGCGTGGTACACTTATTAATGGTATAGACACCGCTATCTGGATGGCAGACCGTGTGGTAAGCAGCACAGAAAGAAATGCTTTCAAGGGTATTATTTTTGAGCCCGACCATCTTCCTGGTGCTACCGTAAAATACACCGCCAGTTATTACCCCAGTGTGCGCAAGTTTGATGATTCTACCAGGGGAGATCAGAATGATTATTCAGACCGTCCTTATATTCTGTTCCGTTTTGCGGAAGTATACCTTATTGCGGCAGAAGCGGCATTTAAAGGTGGTGCTACCATGCAGGATGCTGCCAACATGATCAATGTGCTGAGAACCCGCGCCGCGTTAAAACCCAACCAGAGCCCCGCACAGTACGCGGCAGCAGTGGCTGCGCAGCAGGTAACGGCAGCGAATATCACGCTTGATTTTTTACTGGAAGAACGCAGTCGCGAGCTCTTTGCAGAAGACAATCGCTGGTGGGATCTATCGCGTACAAAAAAGCTGGTAGAACGCGTACAGCTCTACAATCCTGAAGGGGCTGCCGGTGTGCAACCATACAATATGCTGCGGCCCGTGCCGCAATCACAAATAGACCTGGTAACGGAGGGGCCTAAATACCCACAGAATACAGGGTACTAACGGTCTTTTCATCAAATACTAATATCATTGATTTGCATTAAGCAGTAGTAGTCTACGGGAGAATGATTCCTCATTCTCCCTTTTTTTATGCCCGGCCATTGGCTGACAACTTTCATAGCAATGCAAAACAGGTAGCCCGCAAGATTTGGAAATATATAGCGGTAAAGTATAAGTGCTTTTTAAGACCATTAGGACGGTATTGGTTTCTTCTACTGGTGGTCAACCGCATTCCTTTCTGCCGGAAAAGTTTTCAGTACATTTAGGTTTAACTTTACAGGCCACTGCAGCAGGCTGCAATGTCAACTGCCCGCAGTGGTATTTTCATATGGAGTTCAGCTTCCTGCATATCATTGATATCCTGGGTACGTTCAGTTTTGCTGCGGCGGGGGCTTTTGCGGCCATGGAAAAAAAGCTGGATGCATTTGGTGTATTGATTATTTCTTTTGCCACGGCTATTGGCGGGGGCACCGTGCGTGATGTATTGCTGGGCCGCTTGCCCGTGGCCTGGCTTACCAATAGCACCGCTATCTGGGTCATTCTTATTGGCGCTGCCGCTGCCTTGTTTTTCTCCACGCTGCTGCAGAAACTCTACCGCCTGCTTTTTTATTTCGATGCCATGGGCCTTGGCCTGTTTACGATGCTGGGCATACAAACGGCTATGGAACAGCAGTTGAGTACCGGCATCTGCATTATGCTGGGCACCGTAAGCGGTTGTTTTGGAGGCGTGCTGAGAGATGTACTGTTAAACAATGTGCCGCTGATATTTCACAAAGAGATCTATGCTTCCGCCAGTATTCTCGGCGGTATTGTATTCTTTATTTTACTGCGTGCTGGCATGCCCGCAGACTATGCCTCACTCACTGGTATCATCATCGTATTCAGTATTCGCGTATTGGCCGTCCGCTTCTCCTGGTCGCTCCCAAAAATGTACAGCCCAAAATAATTATTACCCGCAAACAGGCGGGTTGCAAAAAGCGATAGCTGCCATTATCAGGGGCGAAGCATGGCGGTAGCAATGGTTTTGGTGGAATCATTGGTCCAGGCAAAATACAGGTTGTTGCCGGCGCGCGTCATTTGCGGAAAGCCGCTGGAGCGGGCAGCAGAAGAATGCGCAATAACCATGGAGGGTTCTTTGCTGCCATTGCGGTTAACCTTCACCGCTTTTAGCAGCGGTCCTTCCATCCAGGAGACCATGGCAGTATTTTCATTGAGCATTGCAATGTCTACGCGACCGATTCCTTTTCCCTCATCAATACGTATTGGCTGGCTAAACGTAGCGCCGCCATCTACGGAGAAAGCCATCTTCACTGCGGCAGTATCCCTTGCCGAAGTAAACCAGGCAAGGCCCAGGTTATTACCGATGGCATCTACGCGCGGGCCGTTTACGGGACAGCCTTCAATTTTCCAGTTGTCGGCAAACACGGTGGCAGGGCTGGTCCATCGGCCATTGATATACCTGACAATAGAAATATCCCTGGTTTCATCAGCAGATCTATCGCGGTACACCAGCACCGGTCCGCTATCAGTGATGGTGGCCGAGGTCTGGCAGCAATCGCACACACGACTGTCGAGCTCCCACTCGTTTTCTTTCTTACCGCTTTTATTTAACAACGCCGCCCTGAGCGACATTTGCCCGCCATGACCGGCATGCGCAGCACTCATGGGCATGGCGGCATTTCTGCCGTCGAGCCAGCAGGCCAGATAGCCATCCTTGTAAGGTACCAATGAAACAAAACCATGTTCTGCCTGTACGGTATCAGCATTCAGTACGCCGGCCGGCTGCCAGTTGATGCCGTTAGCGGTGGTAATGAGTTGAATGGCATACGTATGGCCGGTACTATCCATTTTTTGCAGGTAATGGGCTATCAGGTGCTGGTCACCGTTAGATGCCATCACCGGGTAATCTGCCCAGTTAACAAACCAGTCTGCGCCCCTGCCGATATCTACCGGTGATGACCATGCGCTGTCTGTTAACCTGGCGTAGCGCAGCGTGGCACTGTCTGCGCTTTTCTTTACCCAGGAAAGGTATACCTGGTTATTGCTGCCAGTAAAAAGGAAGGGTTCTGCGCTGCCGGCATCTGCCACCGGCGGCAATAGTTGGATAGCGTTACTCACTGCGGTACTGTCGCTCTTTTTTTCCTGCTTATCTGTAGTGGCAGTATTGGTACAGGCAAGAAATGAACTGATAGAAACTGCAGTGCAAAGCCCGCGCAACAAAGTATTCATGGTTTTATGGCGTATGCTGGTGTAGTGGCAAATATACCCTAATACAACATGTTTTGCTTCGCTGCCATGCCATTAGCTTCCCTGGAACAAGAGATGTAAATAGCTGACTTAATCATTGAGGCCCTTGCCTTCCATGATCAGCGGTATACATTTTTCAATTCTTGCCATACGGGTAGTGGCCTGTTTGGCAGAGGAGAAATGAAGGAGATAGCCGCGCTGGCGGCCGGGGGTGAGTGCATCGAAGGCCTTTTTCAGCGTCTTTTTGCTGTTCAGCTGCTCGCGAAATTCATCCGGCATCGGAAACTCTGTTGTTTTTTTGAGCTTTACTTTCAGCCCTGCTTTTTCCACTTCGATGGCTTCATAGATATAGGCTTTTATGACTGGGGTCATCTTCTTAATTTGGTCTACACTGGTAAAGCGCAACTGCCGGGCAGATTGTACATTCTCCGTTTGTTGTACCAGTATGCCTTCACTATCGTTTAATAGCGCCCCTTTAAAAAATAGGAGGGCACAATACTCTTTAAAGGAATGGATGAGCACGAGGTTTGTATCCTGGAAAGTGTAGCAGGGGCAACCCCATTTTACTTCCTCGGTCAGTCCGCACTCTAGCACCAGTGTGCGTAACAGTGTTACTTCCTTCTGCCATTTCTTTTCTTTTTCAAAGAAAAAATCAACTTTGGGATTCATATAGACGTTTTTATGATGATCGTTTATACATGCCAGTTAGGAAAGCCATCCCGGCAGTTTTGATGCCTGCAGTATCCAGCTGGTGAGCAGGGCCTCATCAGGCACATCGCCTTCAAACAGGTGGAGGTAGCGGGTAGCGGCTTGTTTGGAGGGTTCGGGCGGTTTTGGCGATAATTGCTCACCGTTAAAGAAAGCAATTTTTATATACTTATTAAAACAATGAAAGCTTAGAAACCAACCCTTGCCTTCCATTCCGTAGAAAGGCGAGTTCCATTTAACCGCTTTCACTACAGCCGGTACAGTTTTTACAATGAGTTTGTCTAACTGTTGGCCGGTGGCTGCCTTCCAGCCGGGCATGGCAGCAATGTACTGCTGCACCGCAGCATCGCCATCGGCCTTGGCTACCTGTGGGTTGCCACCGCTGAGTAGGACGGGCTGCGCCGTTTGGCGGACAGTACCACTGGTAACTTTTTTGTTGCTGGATTTGCCTTTCATAGCAGCATGTAATTACGGTTGTTATTGCTGAAGCACTTTTTGTAAACGGTCGTGCGCCATATTAATGCCCTTCACCATACCGCGTTGTACTACTTTATCGCGCTCTTCCACTGACTTATAAATGGTATGCATGGTAAGCTGGCTGGTGGTATCGCTTAGCGCTTCAAAGTAAAGAAATTCCAGCTGTACGCCCATGAGCATGCCTTCCATTTCAAAAGTGCGGATAATTTCTTTCTCCGGTATAAAGGAATGGATGACGCCGTTAAAGCCGTACCTGTTTCCTTTTGGGTCAATGGTTTCAAATGCCCAGCTGCCGTGTGGCTTGTTCTCCAGCTTTATCACTTTTGTACCCATCCATTGTTCTAACAAGGGGGCTTCGGTAAATGCCAGGAAGAGCAGCTCCAGCGGCAAATCGAATACCCGGTGAATGCGTAGATCCTGTTTGCCTTCTTCGGCAACCACCTGCGTTTTAAGTTCCATCGTTATTTCTTTTTAGCGTTATAATTCTTCATGAGGTTTTCTAACTTATTAAACCTGCCTTCCCACATGGCCCTGAAGGGCTCAATAAAATCGGCTACTGCTTTCATTTTTTTTGCATTGATCTGGTAATATATTTCACGGCCCTGTTGTTGTTGCTGCAATAGCTCACATTCTGTAAGAATTTGCAAATGCTTTGAGACGGTGGGGCGCGCGGTATCAAAATTGGCGGCAATGGCACCGGCCGTCATGGCTTGGCTGGCTACCAGTAATAAAATGGCCCGCCTGGTGGGGTCTGCAATGGCCTGGAAAACGTCTCGCCTTAGATTCATTATGTAGCTATTTGACTACAAATATATGTGTAGTTATTTGGCTACGCAAATTTTTTCAAAATCAAAAAGTCAAAATTCAAAAGTTAAAAGTCAAAAGTCGTTTGCTTGGTTGGTTTCACGCGGCGGGCGCAAAGGTGCAGCGGTTTTTAGTCCTCAGCAGTTGAATACGCTTCCGGCGCTGCTAGCGCTGCGCGATAAAATAACCAGGCATAGGCTCTTTTCCTCCTTCCTTCTCCTAGACCTAAAACTTCTTTTTCTCCTTCCTCCTCTTATCCACGCTACAATGGGCAAAAAAAGCCTGGTGATGACGGAATAACTTCCCCAATAAATTCCTCTCGTTTACCCAGCAGGGTCCGCCATCGCTCCGCATTTAGACGGTAAGGGGTGCAGCCGCCATTCAAAAGTGTGGAACACTTATAATTTTTTTGGCATGGTATACATCTTGTTGCCAGCTTCTATGTGCTGCTCTTACTGAGATTATGCATCCAATTAACATAGCGCTTTTGCGGCGTAACCGGAAGAGTCAGTCACAACTTTAACACAGTATAACGTTTAGGTGTAAGCGCAGCATACCAATGACAGGCAATTTTAATCAGCACAATGTATGAGTAACAGAAGAAGCTTTATTAAACAAGGTAGCCTGTTGGGGGCGGCAGGGTTGCTTACACCATCCACCAGCCCAATAACACCGGTAATAAAGAAAGATCCATCGGCCGAAGCGCCGCGCAGGCGCTGGCCAGATGGATCTTCGCTGGTGGTGT